>JBFXAV010000293.1:0-4577 GCA_050183935.1 Candidatus Korobacteraceae bacterium
CGATCGTGGGAAGCTTGAGCGGGAAGGGCACGTGCGCCTAAACCTGCCGGAGGCGGAACCGACGCGCCATGAACAACCGAAAACTTCCAGCGCCGAGAGTTTGCCGCCTATCTTTCTGCCATTCGTGGATGGCGCCTTTCCGACTTCCAGCGGAAAGGCCGAACTCTATAGCAGCCAGCTCGCGGAGGCGGGCCTTGATCCGGTGGCGTCATTTGTTCCTCCACGGGAGTCGCGGCACGGGCAGCTCAAGAATCGACCAGCCGCCAGAAGTTATCCGTTGGAGCTGCTAGCCCGCAAGGCCGACAACTACTTGAACTCCACCTTCTGCAACCAGCCGGAAATCCGCGACATGGAGGCCCAGGAGCTTCTGGAAATCTCCGCGGTCGATGCCCATGCTCGCGGTATCGCCGATGGTGACCGGGTTCGGGTGAAGAATGAACGCGGAGAGATTTTGTTGACCGCAAGCGTGCAGGCGAACGGCAGCAGTGCGGTGCAGCCGGGAGTCGTGGCGGCACGTCTGAACTGGGCCAAGCTCTCGCAGGACGGCCGCAACGTGAACGTGTTGACCTCCCAGCGGCTCACCGATATGGGGGATTCGGCAACGTTCTATTCGGCTCTGGTGGAAGTTGAGAAAGGCTAGGCAATACGCCAGCTCACCTGAAGCGAGCTTCTGAAATCAGAGCGCGCCAGGAGCTTACTTCACGCTCAGGTGCAGCGTTACCAGTTTGCGGTTGTCAAACGAGCTCAGCTTGCGGACTTCACTGCGACGGCCCTGTGCTTCGGCATGGATCTCATAATCGACATTCATGGAGAGCGCGTTAAAGCGGTAGTTCCCTTGCTTGTCGGAAATGTAGGTTTTCACCGACATATCCTTGCTGTTTTTCAGGTACACTACCGCATCCGCCACGGGCTGCCGCGAACTATCCGTCACTTGACCCTGGAGCGTGCGGACAGATTGCTGGTCGTTTTTCTGCGCACGGGCTTCCGTACCCGCCAGGCAGACACACGCCAGCAAAGCAAGAGATACCCAGGGAAAAATAGCAACTCTGCTCACAAACTCTCCTGTACCAAACGCACACTGCTCGCAAGCTCTGATTGGAGGCCGATCGTATTATCGCGGAATTCCGGCTATTTGGTAAGGGTAAGGTGCAGGCTCACGTCTACCCGCTCGTCCTGCTCGACCTGGACGCGAGCCTCGGGAGGCGGTTCTCCCTTGGGCTGCTTAATTTCGGCCCAGATCACGTATTCGGACTTACCCGGCGGAACGCGCTGTGCGAACTCTCCGCGGCGGTCGGAAACCAGGCTCCAGCGCGACCGCTTGTCATCGGCTCGGCGCATGCGGATGGGAACCCCAGCTACTGGTAGCCCTTCCTCGTTCCATACCGTCCCAAAGATCAGGGCATACGAGGCCTGCTCTTTCTGTTTCTTGCTGGAAGCCGCTTGCTGAAAATTTCCGGGAGCAGCCCACATTCCTCCCGAAGAGATCAGCACGAGGAAGAAGGCTGCCAGCAAGCATCGCTGGCTGCCGTACCAGGGGCCTGATACGCGCCCACAAGCTTGCGAGTCATCATTCATCCTCGTCTTCGTCCTCATCTTCATCCTCGTCTTCGTCCTCCTCCTCCTCGCTTACCGCTACGAGTTCCAAAGGTTCAGTGGTGACTACCTCCAACTCCGTCCCGCACTCGGGACAGGAGACGATTTCACCCTCGTCCACATCTTCCGCGTCGATGTCCAGATCGCTTTCGCACTCCGGACAGATTGTTTGTTCCGCCATGGTCTTTACTATTCCTCCGTTTCAACAGTAACGAACTGTTCCTTGGTATTATTTAGAGGGTCGCAGAGGAACCCGTCAAGGAAAAGTGCTTATGGGTGACACAAGGGTTCCCGGCACTTCCCAAATGCTTGGTATGGAGATGCGGCAACACCCATCACCGTTGCTGCATCGGTATTACAGCATTAGTCGGTGCAAAACGGGAGCAGGAATAAGGTTTCCTTCCTTCTATTGTTGGAAACTCCTGGAGTTTTGATTTGAGCACCTCGCAATACCGGGGATACGGCGGTGGCCGCTACGGCGGCCGTGGCGGAGGCGGAGGCTACAACATGAGCCTCAGCTTTCCTCCGTTCACTCGAGCCGTCAAGTGGCTCATCATTATCAATGTCGCTGTATTTTTCCTGCTGCTGATTACTCGCCAGATTGCGCCTCAATTCGCTGGGTTCATCGAAGATGTTTTTGCCCTTACGCCAGCGTACGTCAGCCAAGGCGCTCTTTGGCAGATTGTGACCTATGCCTTTCTGCACGCGGGTATTGGCCATATCCTGATCAACATGCTCATGCTGTGGATGTTCGGGGCGCAGCTTGAGGGTGACTGGGGATGGCGGCAATTTCTGGAGTTTTACTTTTTCTGCGTAACAGGCGCCGCCCTGATGACCATCGCCTTTGCTGTCTTCGGAGTGCTCGGTATGCACCCGGGAGTGGCAACCATTGGCGCCTCCGGCGGTGTCTATGGAATTCTCCTAGCCTTTGGAATGCTCTATGGCGACCGGGAGCTATTCATGTTCCCGCTGCCCTTCATGATCAAGGCCAAGTACATGGTTGCCATTCTGGTTTTCATCGTGCTGGCCAGCACGCTACAGCCGGGACCCAGCGGCGTAGCTCACATGGCGCACCTGGGCGGCCTGTTATTCGCTTTTCTCTATCTCAAGTTTTTGCCCCGCCGTGGATTTTCTTACCTGTTCTCCGAGCGCTACTTTGGAGTGCGAAACTCCTACTACCGTTGGAAGCGCCGCCGCGCCGCCCGCAAGTTCGAGGTCTATATGCGCAAGCATGATCCCAAGAAGTTTTTCGATGAGTATGGGAACTTCCGTGAGCCTGAGAACTGGGAAAAAAAGGACGGCGACGACCGCTCTCCCTGGGTTAACTGAGCCCAAGTTTCATCTGAAAATGAATTCGGAATACTAAGCCTGGGGGCAGAGCACCCGGATCGCCGTGAGTGCTTCCTTGCTGGGGGCAAGGAACTCAAACCCGTACCGCAGGCCGTTTCGGTAACAGACACGGGCGCTGAGCACCAGGGAGTTCTCCATCCCGGGCAGGGTCATTTCCATAGTGACGACCTGGCCTGGCGGCCACTCTCCCGGGACCATGCAGCCCGCCCCACCCTCGCTTAAGTCCACGCAATGGCCACGGAGCGAGTTGGTGACGCTGGAGCCTATTCCGCGAACCAGCAGAGGCGCTTCCACCGCATGCCGTATGTGGCGCCTATGTGTTTGCTTCATTTGCGGGCCAATGCCAAGCGGGGAAACACCGTCGAACGAGCCGCTGCGAGTCATAAGAACATCACTCTACAGAGGAATCTTACACCCGGCAGCCAGTGGTTTTTGCAGGCAATGCTAGAAGTATCCACCCCGTTACTGCGGGTTGGGAACTGAGGACCGAACCGACGCCACCTTTCGCCTCGCAGGGGAACCTCCCGGAACAAGAAAAGCCGCCGGGAATTCCGGCGGCTTTGAGTACACGAAAACGACTACTGAGCTGGAGGCTTAGGCGCAGGCGCGGCGGGCTTAGGTGCAGGCGCATTGGGCCGGGTGGCGCTGGGAGCGTTTGCAGCCGGAGCTCCCACACCTGAGGCTGTGTTATAGGCCTCGACAATTTCGCGGGATACGTCGGCTGGCTCCGCTGCCCATACCACCTGACCCTGCGGCCATGGCTGCGAGGCATCCAGAATCACTGCATAGTTTCCCTTCTTGGCATATTCAGCGAGAACCGGGCCGAGCTTTTGCAGAATACGTCCGGCAACTTCGTCACGCTGTTGCTGGAAGTCCTGCTGTGCGTCCTCTGCTTGCCTCTGCAGCGACTTCTGCTTGTTTTCGATGTCCCGGACGATGCCGCCGCGGACGTCGTCTGTGAGCTTGCTGCCCTGGTCCTGAACCTGCTTTCGCAATCCTTCAATTTCCTGGCTGAGCTTCTGAAGTTCAGCCTGCCGGGGCTCAAACTTCTTTTGCAGAGCCTCGAACTCGCGGCGGCCTTCATTGGTTGCCAGAATTACCGCCTGGATATCAACAATGCCGATCCTGGTTGGCGCCGGACCGCTGGCCGCAGGTGGCTGGGTGGCTGGACTGCTGGCTTGCTGGGCCCAGGCGGACACCGCCAGAACCAGCAGGACAATCACACTCAATATTTTGCGATTCATCAATTGGGGTCGAGCTCCTTGAGCGACGTTCGGCAAGAATCTCAAACTCCGCCGCCAAAGCGAGCCACTTGATGCTGCCTGGGGACGGCAAGTTTCGAGAAGATCAGTTCAATCCATTATAGTTTTCGATCCCAGAAAGCGCAATTGGCGGTCATTTTCGGGATTCTAGAACGTGGTGCTGACGGTCACCCGGAAAGTGTTGGCGGGCTCCCGCAGGCGGTAGTCGGAGCCATAGAGGCTCTGGGCCTGCTGGAAGGTGAAATCGCCGGCGCCACCAACAGGGAACATATCGCGGCTGACTGAGAAGGGAGTGGCCGCCTGGGAGCGCAGCCGCAGCGGATTGTACGCGTAGTAAACGCGGAATGGCGCGTTCACGATGGGCATGATGAC
>JBFXAV010000294.1:0-4577 GCA_050183935.1 Candidatus Korobacteraceae bacterium
TTACCGTGACCCGATCCGAAATCGCAGTACCCGAGCCGCTTCCGGCAGCACTGGAGCCGCCTGCTCCCATGCCGCGCGGCTCCGGAGACAGGGCCAGCAGTCCAGCGCTCGCGATTCTTGCGCTGGTGAGCGTTCTTGCGGCCTGCTATGTCGCCAAGCTGCCCATCATCGTACTGCTTACCTCGATCCTTCTGGCCTATGTACTGGATCCGCTTGTGGCCTTGCTTCGCCGCATGCGGGTCCCGGAGTCCGCGTCTTCGGCGATGGCGGTGTTCTTGTTCCTGGGACTTCTGTACGGTTTGCTGCTGGTTTCGTACAACCGTGCGGTTGCGTTCTCGCAGGAGATGCCGAAATACTCCCACAATATTCAGCAAGTGGTGGAGCAGTTCCGCAGCCGTGCCAAGCAGTTTCAGAAGACCACGGAAACCGTTTTGCCAGGCGATGCCGAAGAACGGGAGCGGCCTACAGTCAATGTAGAGCAGCGAACCACGATCTGGAGCCTGCTCAGCGGGGGGCTCGGCCCGCTTTGGGAGGTCGCTTTTGGCGCCTCGTTCATTCCCTTTCTGACCTATTTCATGCTGACGTGGCAGAACCACGTGCGGTCGGCAACCGTAATGCTGTTCCCTCCCGAAAGCCGGCACACGGCCTACGTAACCGTAGGGCTGATCTCTCGCATGGTTCGTGGTTTCCTCGTCGGGAACCTTCTGATCGGCCTGTTTATGGCGGGACTCAGCACGTTGGTGTTTGCGTATTTGCGGCTGCCATACTTTTACTTCTTTGGTTTTATCAGCGGATTCCTGAGTTTGATTCCCTATCTCGGGGTCGTGCTGGCCGCGCTGCCTCCGCTGCTGGCGGGCCTGGGACAGCTACCGTCTTCCGGGCTGGTGATGATTGCAGTCACTGTGGTGGTTCTGCACCTGTTTGCACTGAACGTGCTCTATCCGAAGGTGCTGGGCGGACGCATGCAGCTCAATCCGTTGGTGGTGACGGTCTTCCTTCTTTTCTGGGGATGGATGTGGGGCGCCATGGGACTGATGCTGGCAGTGCCCATCACCGCTGCGACCAAAATTGTGTTCGATCATGTCAAGCCACTACGCGGGTATGGCGCCTGGCTGGGAGAATAGGCGGGGAGTGCGGGAACTCAGATTTCTGTAGGAACCTGTTTGAACCCAAGCGCGGGAATTTCACTTTCGCTCATTTCGATATCAGCAATGGTTACATGGCCCGAGGAACGGAGAGCTTCAAGAGTGCGGTTGAGCACGGCGGTGTCGAGCGCGGCCTCCTCGCGCAGAAAATCCACCAGTTCGGGTTCCTCCAAGGTTCGGGAGTATAGCTTTCCCAAACCGGCATAATCCACTTGATATTCAGGAATGCTGCGACCCTGCGGGTGTTCATGGAATCCCGTGCGGAAGATGTGGAAGTAGCCGTTCACACTTCAATCAGTTGCTGCCACTGGCCAGGGCGTTGCCCGGCAACGAGGATTCATCTCCTGCCAGTAAAAAGCCCCGGCAGCGCCGGGGCTTGCAGAATGCTTCCAGTGTCGAACAGAGCTTTAGGCTTCGCCTGGTATCGTTTCGGGGAAGCGCAACCTGCTTTTCGCTAATGCCTTGGAGAGCATGTGTTCCATCTCTGCTTCGTCGCAGTTCCTGGCCATTGCCAGCTCTGTGATCAGCAGAAAACGGGCACGCTCCAGCATTTTCTTCTCGCGGAAGGAAAGTGGCTTAGTTTGGCTCAATTGCAACAAGCTCTTGAGCACCCCAGCAACTTCCATGAGAGAGCCGGTACGCATCTTGTCGGAGTTCTCTTTAAATCGATATTTCCAGTCGGCGTGGCTGAAGCACTTGCCATCCGTAAGATAGTCCACAATCCTTTGCACTTCTCCATTCTTAACGACCCGGCGCAATCCCACGCTTTCTACGTTGTGGAATGGAACCATGACCTTCAAGCTGCTGGATTTGATGCGAAGGAGGTAAAAGCGCTCGACAGAAGCGCCGAGGGTGCGGCTGCTGATTTGCTCGATTATGCCGACACCATGATTGGGGTAAACAACCTTGTCACCGATGTCAAAGCGCAAAACGGAATTGCTCATGAAGGGCACCTATGGGGAGGTACTCAACGCGTACATGAGTTCCTTCCTTTAAATGATAAATCAGCGCGCGTGAAAGCGTCAAGTAACGCCGAGAGTTACGCTAAGTCTCTCCAAGCATAACTTGAAAGCAAAAAGCTGGAGGTCGTGCATGGATCCGCGCGTTACCCCGAGTTTCTCCATGGCTTGCTTTCCATCCTGTTTTCCACTGTCTCCAGGTCTGGGAGGCTGGGCAGTGAGGGGTATAATGGTGGCAACCGGCCCGTGCGACGCCGTCCTGGGTCGGTTTCAAGCCGGCTGGCGCTTGCGCCCCAATTCCATCGGATCCACGCGCCGATTTTTCCGTTGCATCCCATGAATGGGAGCAGGACAACTGAGATTACTTCGTCATGCCTGAACATATTAAGAAGAAGCTGGAAGAGGAAATCCGCGCCTTGGAGCATGAGCTGAATCATGAGCTTCCCAAGGAACTCAAGAAAGCCGTCGCCATGGGAGACCTAAGCGAGAACGCCGAGTACCACATGGCCAAGCAGCGGCAGGAGTTTGTTCGTGCCCGGCTCGGTCAGTTAACCAAGCGCATGGCCGATCTTTCTCTGGTCAACATGAACAACATTCCCCGCGATAAGGCCGCGCTCGGTTCCACCGTGAAGGTTTACGATTCGACTAAAGAAGAAGAGATTGAATACAGGCTGGTGACCAGCGAAGAGACGGACGTGAACCAGGGACTGATTTCTACCACGTCGCCCATTGGACGGGCGTTGCTTGGGAAAAAGGTCGGCGATACCGCGACCGTGGTAACGCCCAACGGGAAGCGCGAGATGGAAGTGCTTGCGCTCATTACAATTCACGACCAGGACGAACAGCCGCAGGAAGCAAAATGAGCTGGACACGCGGATTCGGCAAAGCTTGTGCCGTGCTGTTGTACAAGATCGTGAATGGTCTTGCGCTCACGCGCATTTCTCCCAATGTCCTGACCTTCATGGGCCTGGTGATTAACAGCATTGCTGCCTTCCTGTTCGGCTATGCGCGGGGAGAAAACCAAGCAGAGATGTTCTTGTACGCCGGCCTGGTGGTGATTGGCGCAGGCGTGTTTGACATGGTGGATGGGCGCGTAGCGCGCGCGACCGGGAAGGTCACCAGCTTCGGCGGATTCTTTGATTCCGTGATCGACCGCTATAGCGACGTTGCCCTCTACTTTGGACTCTTGGTGTACTACGCGCGCGCGGGCCGCTTTTTCTACCTAGTGCTCACGGCAGTGGTGATGGTCACCTCGGTCATGGTGAGTTACACGCGGGCACGCGCGGAGTCACTGATTGGGCTCTGCAAGGTGGGGTTCATGGAGCGCCCGGAGCGCATCGTGCTGGTGATTCTCGGGGCCGTGTTCAACCGTATGGCTCCGGTACTGTGGATCATCGCCGTGCTGGGAAATCTGACCGTAATCCACCGCATTATTTTTACCTACCAGAAGAGCCGCGAACGGGATACTGTCCGCGGCAGCGCTGCCTAATCGATAGTTTCCTGAACGCCATCCACAACGAAACGCTTCCGCTGCAATTGGCTTTCCGAGAAAGAATGAGAAGGGGCGGACAACGCGTCCGCCCTCATGCTTTTCGGGGAAATTCAGAAACAAGTTCCTTTACGGCAGCCTCGCCCGGTCACACGGCAGGGTGATTGGCTGCTCCGGCGGGGTTGGCGGCGTCAGCCACGGTGGATTCTCGAAGTCGAAGAACTCCTGCATGCTGGCCTGAGCGGCATCCCGCTTAGTCAATGACGGCAGACCGAATCGCTCCTGGATCAACTTCAACACCGCTGTAGTGTCCATCACCGTGTTGGATACGTAATGCTTTTTGGTGAATGGTGAAATCACCATGATCGGAATGCGGCCGCCGGTGATATGGAAGCCCCCGGGAGTGTCAGGAGGGTCGGTAGCGAAGCGCGGGGCGATGTCATCCGGAGGGACCGCACGTTGCGGCGGAACGTGGTCATAGATGCCGCCGGATTCGTCAAACGTCCAAACAAATACGGAGTCTTTCCAGGCGGAGCTGTTCATCAGCGCGTTAATAATCTCGGAGGAATACCGGGCGCCGTACTGGATGTGAATCCCACAGTTGAGCCGTGGTTTGTCGCCCGATTGCCACTTGGTGACGTCATACTTCGTGGGATCGTTGTTGTCCTTTGCCGGATCCAGGATCGGCGGCTGCCAGGTACAACGCTCCCTGAAGTCGTCGGATGTAGGGTCCGCAGGACGGTTGGGCATGTCGCCTCCGGGATGTTCGTCGAGGCCAGCGGCATGAGAGTGGATGTATGCCACCTGAGGGAGCGTACCGTTCTTCAGGTCTTCATAATACTGTTCGATGGGGACAATCTTGGTTCCGATGAACCGCGAGTAAATGCGGAAGTGCCCCAGAGCGTTGTTGGCAGGTTCCGGCTGATAAACCTTCCAGGAGATTCCGTTCTCCTCCAGAAGGTCAAAGATGGTCGTTTGCGGCAG
>JBFXAV010000295.1:0-4563 GCA_050183935.1 Candidatus Korobacteraceae bacterium
ACGGGCGTCGCGCATCGGCGTGATGATGCGCACGTTGGGCTCTGATTCCTTTTGGGCTTCGATAAAGAAATCTTCACTAATGCGCACGCGCTCACTCGGCTCCGCCGACGCGACGTGGTACATGCCATCCTTCTTAATCGGAACGCGGCCTACCATCCAGCCATCGGACCGCTGTTCGAGCTTCACCTCCGTCTTGTCGTCGAGCACGAGCAACCCGTTCGGCATGGGCCGGTCGGTCTGGAGGGAGATTTCCGCTTCGGTTCCCTCCACGGCGCGCAGATCGCCGCCGGGGTCTTCCACGAATTCTTTCATCCCTGTCCACGCGGGATAACGATAGGTGACGCGCAGTTGCTTGATGGCCGGCAGGTCGATAACCGACAGCGTGTGGCTGGGAGACTTGATGCCTCCGGCTTCCACGTAATACTCAGCACTCTCGGAGATGCCCGCGATCATGAACTGAAAGCCATTTGCGCCGGGCTCTGGCTGCATTACGGCTTCTTCCCACTTGGTAGCGTTGCCATAACGCGCGAACAGGCGAACGTTGGAGTTCTGAAAGCCAACAAGCTGAGCGCTGATTAACTGATCGGACCCACGGCGGACGGTGCGGTCCCCAGGCTGCACAATGATGTTGTAGAAGGGCTGCTCCGGGGTGGTGCGGAATAAGCCTCCCCAGACCAGGTTGGCTCCGTGGCCGAGAAAGCCAGGGCCGGACGAAGCCAGCCATCCCAGCGTGAGCAGCGACAAGACGGCGGCAGCAGCAAAACCGATGAGGCGCTGGTTGCTGACGAGTTCGCGTGGCTCGGCTTGGCCAGCGACGCTCCAGGCATCGCCTGCAAGCAATTCCAGGAAGGGATCGCGATTTTCCGGCGACGAGCGCTCGGCGAAGGTGAGCAACCGCTCCTGATACTGCGGAAATAGCTGTTCGGCCGTGCGAGCGGCATTGCGCCGGTTGATGTGGCGCACGGGTATATACAGGGCAAAACCAATGGTGAGGGCAAGAGCCGCCAGCAGGAGCACACGCGCGCCAAGAATGCTGGGCGAGGAAAATGCAAAGTAGTTCGCCAGCAAAACCACCAACACCGTGGTGATGAGGGCCACCAGCGCTACCGAGGCGGCGCCGCGGGTAAGAGCTCCCAGCCGCAGCCGAGATTCCAGCGACCGCAGGTACTCGTTCAACCGTTCTGTGTTCATGTCCTTGCCCTCGCAATACCGAATCGGGCGATGACGATCGAGAAAGACCTGCCGATCTCTCTAACGAGCGCCGGCAAACAAACCCTTAGATTCCTTCCCAGCTCCCAGCGATCCGCCATCTTCGGGGCGATCCGGCGGCGCGAGATGGCGGCTGGCAATCACCGACTCCGCCACACCCAGCACCGCTACCGCCAGAAGCACGTACCACCAGAGAGGCCAGCGGTTTTGGCTTTGTTCCTGGCCTGGCTGGCCTTCCTGCACACTCCCAGCCTGTCCCGTACGCACCCAAAGGTCAAGGGTTTCCTGGGGAATTCTCTCCAGATTCGACTCCAAGCGGTCGGGATTCACGGCTACCAGTTCGTGGCGTCCGTTGGCGCGGCGCAGTTCATAGAACCCGGCGCGGTCAACCGGAACACTCTCCGCTGAGGCAGCCTCCTGGAGCGAAAGGGCACGCTGGCCGTCGGGTCCGAGCACTTCCACCGCGGTCTTGAGATCCTTACTGTTCCGCAGGTCTACATGGCTATCCACGGGGACGTTGGCACGACGGTCTTCTTCCCCACTGAGGTAGTAGGCAGTCTGCTCAATGAAGGGCACGAAGGAGGCGTGCAGCGGGAAGTCGTTGGAAATGTTATCCAGGGTGGAAGCAAACACCATCACCCTGCCCTCGCCAAGCTTCTTTTCCATCAGCAGCGGGGTACCGTCGGCTAGGCGCGCGAAGACAGCCGCCGAGCCCGGCTCCACCTTGACCGTGTGATAGAACTTCACTCCCTCCCAACGATTAGCGCGAGCAATGGCCGGATGCGAGGCATCGGTTTCGGTGGCCATCTGGAAGCGGTCGCCTGCCCGGGATGCGTAGTTGGAAGCCACAATTGCCTCGTCGAAGAGCGGAACCCGCGAGCGAGTGCCAGCCGTCGGCCCCATGGCAAACAGCACCGCGCCTCCCTGCCGGACATAGGTTTCCAAGGACTTCACGAATCCCGCCGGAAGGCTGGCGACGTCGGAGACCACAACCGCTGCAAAGCGGGTGGGATCGACGTTCCCTACCTGCTCGACCGTGACCGGTTCCAGGCTGAAGGCGGCGTCGGCAGATGCCTCAACGGCATTGCGGACGTAGAGCACGGCACGGCCCTGGCGGGCTTCGTGTATGAAGAGGACTTTCTTGGGATCGGTGCGCTCCACTCCAAAGAAGAAGCGATCGTCTTCCGTCAGGGAATCGGCGGCATCGATGCGAACCTCGCCACGATTGAGTCCGTAGGCGGCGTCCAGGCCGATGAACTCGGCGGTGGCGCGGCCATTCTCCGGCACCTCGACGGTTTTTGTTCCTACGGTCTTGCCGTTCAGCACCAGAGACACAGTTCGTGCGCCATCAGGAGCAGCGAACCCCGCGATGGTTGCCTGCACGCGCGCCTTAGAGGTGTCCGAAACCCGGCGCGGAGCGCTGACCTGTTCGACGGCGAAGTTTGAGCCGCGCTCGGACGCCACCGAGTGCAGAACCAGCTCCACACCAGGCATGAGCCGCAGATCGGAAAACGCCGGCGGCATGGAGGTCTTCTGCATATCACTAAACAGATGCAAAATTACCGGGGCGCGCGATGACTGCGCGATGGAACGGACCGCGCGTGTCAGTTCTCCATAGGAGCTGCGGGAATCCCCGGGCTGAATGGACTCGATGGCGGAGCGCAATTCGCGCTGCTCCTGCGTGGATTGCGTAAGCAACCTCACCTGGTTATCGAGCGCCAGCACCTGCGCGCGGTCCGAGCCAAGCGCTCCCGCCACCTGCAACGCCTGCTGTTTGGCCTGGTCAAGGGAGCTGGTGGTCCCGTTTAGCGCACGCATGCTGAAAGAGTGGTCGATGGCCAGAACCTGAATTCTCTGGCCAACATTGCCGGGAGGCACCGCGCGCATCACAAACGGATTGGCAAATGCCAGCACCAGCAACAGCAGGAGTAGCATCCGCATGGCGAACAGCAGCAGGTAGCGCAGGCGACGATGCTTGACGGAACTCTGAGTGCGCCGCTCGAACATCATCAGCGAACTGAAACGCAGGGGCACGGTGCGGTGCTTCTGGAGCAGATGCAGATAAATGGGCAGCCCCAGAGCTGCCATACCCGCAAGAAACCAGGGACTCAGGAAACCCATTTACATCCTCCCCTGGCGTATGTGCAGGTATTCACGCAAGGCCTCATCGAGCGGCCGGTCGGTGCGTACCATGAAGTAATCGAGCCCGGCGCTGCGGGCCTTGGATCTGAGCGCTTCCATGTGTGCGTCCATTTTCTGCCGGTATTCGCCGCGTACGTATTCCGGCGAGACCTCCATGGTGTCCTCAGTTTCCATGTCGATAAGCAGCAGAGGCTCGCTGAGCTTGGGCTGGATTTCCTCCGGGTCGAGAACGTGAAACAGCACTACATCATTGCCGCGGAAGCCCAGTGGCTCGATGGTTCGAATGATGGTCTCCGGCTGCTCGTAGAAATCCGAGATCACCATAACTATGCCGCGCCGCTTGACCAGGTTTTGGAAGTGGATGAACGGCTTGGAAAACTCCGTACGCGCACGTGGTTCCGCCTCCTCCAGCGTATGCAGCAGGCGGACCAACTGGCCCTGGCGTGTCGAAGGCGGAACGTAGCCACGAATCTCATCGTCAAAGACGATCAGGCCGGCAGCATCGCGCTGGTGCGTCGCCATATAGCAGATGGACGCGGCGAGAAAGCGCGCATAGTCAATCTTGGTAACCGAGTGCGAGCTGTACCCCATGGAGGCGCTGGCATCCAGCAGGATGGTTGCCTGGGAGTTGGTCTCGCCATGGTAGCGCTTCAGGTAGGCACGCTCGGTGCGGGCGAAGACGTTCCAGTCCACGTGCCGCAGATCATCACCGGGAGTGTAGATGCGGTATTCCGCAAACTCCTGGCTGAAACCGAAGTCGGGAGAGCGATGCAGGCCTGCTACGAAGCCATCGACCACAGTCTTGGCAATGAGGTCGAGGCTCGAAATCGAAGCCAGCACCGACGGGTTGAGGAAGCGTTCCAGCATGGTGTTTGATTCGGGAGACGTAGCAGAGCTACGTCTCTACATCACTAAAGCCGCTCCGAACTTTTATTGCAGGCATGAATGCCTGCGCCACCGATCAATCTCCCTTCGCCGGCTTCCAGTCGAGCAACATGCGGAGAATGTCGTCCGTCTTCAGGCGCTCGGACTCGGCATGGAAGTTCAGCAAAATTCTATGGCGGAGAATAGGCGTCGCCTGGGCAGTAATGTCCTCATACGTTACGTGATACCGCCGTCTCATCAGGGCGCGGGCCTTGGAACCCAGCACCAGGAACTGCGCGGCACGCACGCTGGCTCCGTAGTTCACGTACTACTTCACACAATCGGGGG
>JBFXAV010000296.1:0-4561 GCA_050183935.1 Candidatus Korobacteraceae bacterium
CCAGCAATGCCAGTGTTTATCAATCTTGGCATCAGTCGCACAGACCGGGTGGTGAGGGACGTGCTGAATGCCATGCGGCGGGCGGGTCAGGAGCGAACAGCGGCTCTTAATGTGGCGCAGAGCGAACTGCGCGGGCAGCTCCGTTCCGAGCTGACGGCCATACTTCTGACCAGCGAGCAATTACTGGCAGCCCATTTACCTGTGCCACTTGAGGGGAAGGTGCGGTCCATGCTGGAAGTGGCGCAGCGCATGCGGACGCGCCTTGGTCCGAACTGATTTGGCGCACATTGACGTTTCACCAGTAAATTCCGGCTCGCCACGAATGCGTCAGCGTGCGTGGTGAGCCGTTGTGAGACCTCCTCAAAGGGCATCCCACGTACCCAGCAGACACTCTAATCAAAGCACGTGCAGGTAGCGCCTTGGTAAGAATGTCGATTCCGATTCAGAGCGGTTCTGCAAATCCAAGTTCTCCGCAGCATGTTTCTCCTCATCGCGACCAGGAAGCTCTGGCGCGCCAGATTCGTGAATTGGGCGATTGGTCCGAAGCAGCTCTGCGGCGCTTCTATGCTAAGCGTGCGTATGAGCGCGCGCGGCGTCTCTTTACCGCCGAGCGGATGGTAGATAGCTACATGGGCCTGTATGGTTCGCTTTCACGGCGTCCTGGCGGAGAAAAGACGAGGCCAGTGGCGGGAGCCGCACTGGGATGACCAGCCGCCTGAACATCCACTTCTTTGCCCACTCCTGGGTTTCTGACTGGAACCACGGCAACGCGCACTTCCTGCGAGGCTTGGTCCGCGCGCTGATGCGCATGGGACATCGCGTGCGTTGCTACGAGCAACTGGGAAGCTGGTCTCTGACGAATCTGGTGCAGGCAGAAGGCGACCGTGCGGTGCAGGCGATCGACGAGTTCCGGAGGATCTGCTTCGATCTGGATGTTCAATTTTACAACCAGGACGATGGCTTCCTCGAGCTTGTGCGACGGCAGTTACGGGGAGCGGATGTGGTAGTGCTCCATGAATGGAACCCGCCAGAAGTTGTGAATGCCGTGCTCTCCCTCAAGCAGGAAATGGGTTTCCTCGCGCTACTGCACGACACACACCATCGCGCCTACACCCATGCAGCCGAAATTCTGCGCTTTCGGCTGGATCAGTTCGACGGCGTGCTGGCTTTTGGAGAAGCGGTGAGGCGCATCTATGCCGAAGGATTCGGCATTCCGCGAGTCTGGACCTTCCACGAAGCAGCGGACGTTGAGTCATTCCAGCCGCTGATGGAAGAGAAGCGCGACGATGTGGTGTGGATCGGCAACTGGGGTGATGAAGAGCGCACGCGGGAGCTGGGAGAATTTCTGATCGGTCCGGCCATGCGCATGCGTGGCCGTAAAGTCGCGGTGCACGGTGTTCGCTATCCAGAAAGTGTGCTTCAGCAGTTGAGTGATGCGGGGATCGACTATCGTGGCTACCTGCCCAACCTGCTGGCTCCGAAGGTATATGCGCGTAGTCGTGTCGCTCTGCATGTTCCGCGCCGGCAGTACACCAATGGCTTAAGCGGTGTGCCTACCATCCGGGTTTTCGAGGCGCTCGCCTGCGGCATTCCGCTGGTATGTTCTCCGTGGACGGATGCGGAAGAGCTGTTTCGACCGGGCGAAGACTACCTGGTGGCCGAGAATGGGGAAGCGATGCAGGTGGAAATTGAGAGCCTGCTGCGCGACCCCAAGGCAAGGCGGCAAATTGCGGCGAGCGGGTTGCAAACCATTCGCTCCCGGCATACCTGCGGGCATCGTGCAGCCCAACTCATTGATATTTGCGAGGAACTCAGCCAATGAAAATATTCGTGTCCGGCTCCAGTCTGACATCCTCTATCTGACATCCTCTACTTGAGCGGCGCTGCGACCAACTATCGCGGAATTTACAAGCGCTGAGAACAGCACATTTGTGCCAGTAAACCTGAAGCCGCTGGTATTAGGGCAATCTCTATCGCATCGATTCATCGCTCTTCGATGCTCATGGAGAGCTACGCTGCTCTCCACAACACGCGCCGAAAAGCCGGCATCCAACAACGGACAATCTGCAAATGTTCGCGCATGCGGACCCGGCCACGAGTTCCCGGGATGTGATTTTGCAGGCACATAATCCATATGAGAATCGCACTGATTGTGCCTCCTTTTATCGCTGTTCCTCCCAGGCTCTATGGTGGAACGGAGTTGTTCGTTGCGCATCTGGCGGAAGGGCTGGACCGGCTGGGCCATGAGGCCGTGGTGTATTCGAACGGAGAGTCAACCATTGGGGTTGAAAACCGTTGGCTATATGAAAGGGGCCAGTGGCCGCTGAACAGTGAGATTTATGGGAGCCTGAATGATATCAATCATACGGCCTGGGCGGTGGAAGACGCTGCCTCCACTTGCGACATTATTCATGTCAACAATGCTCCTGGGGTAGCTAACTCCCGTTTTGTTCGTACTCCGTTTGTCTACACCATTCATCATGAGCACATTCAGGAGCTGACGGACTACTACTCCTGGTACCCAGACACGTTTTTCGTCACCATCAGCGACTTTCAGCGCAGGAAGGAACCGCTGCCGCGCATACGGACCATCCATCACGGAATAGATTTTTCAAAATACCGCATGGTTTCTGAGAAGCAGCCGTATGTTTGTTTCCTGGGAAGGATTGCTCCAATTAAGGGACCGCATTTGGCCATTGCCGCGGCAAAGCGCGCGGGTATTCCATTAAAGATTGCGGGCGAGATTCAGCCGATGTTTCGCGACTACTGGGAACAACAAGTACGGCCACATGTCGATGGCGTCAACGTAGAATATGTGGGAGAAGTAGGTTTGGCAGCCAAGAACGAATTGCTTGGCAACTCGCTGGGAATGCTGTTTCCCATTCAATGGGAAGAACCGTTCGGCCTGGTGATGATTGAGGCCATGGTATGCGGCACGCCGGTGCTGGCGCTCCCTGGAGGCTCGGTGCCGGAGGTGGTAAGCAACGGAGTCTCTGGCTATGTGTGTTCCACAACGGAGGAGATGGCAGCAAAAATTCGCGAACTGGCAAATTTCAAGCCATCCTTGGTACGGGCCTATGCGGAAGAATCCTTCTCGTTGGAACGCATGACTCAGCAATACGCAACCCTGTACTTGGAGGCTGTAGGAGGGCAGTCTGGCTGGCTTTCCGAGGACCTGGACGAGGAACGGCCTGCGGTGGCATGACGACACGTTCGCTGGTGCTGGAAGACGAGCTCATCGAAGTGCCTTCACGGTACGTTGAGCCTCGTGTGGCTTTCCAATCTTTGGAGCCACGCCGGTCCAATAATCTAACGCTCATCGACGGCAAGACTTTTCTCTCTGCTACGGTAGCGGGGGAGATTACTCCGGCGGGTGCTCCCGACGTAGGCTTTTTTCACGACGACACGCGATTCTTAAGCCGCATGGAGCTGCGGGTTGGAGGCGCCCGCACAACCGTGCTGTCTTCCAGCGCGGAGACGGCATTTGCGGCGCAGGTCGAGCTCACCACCGGAAGCATTCGCATGCCCGGGAGCCTCGATCTTCCGGAGCACACCGTACACATTCGCCGTGAACAATTGCTGAATGGCGACGTGTTTTTTGACCGTTTGACGTTTGAAAACTTCAATCAATCTTCGGTACGGCTTACGGTGGAGCTGGAACTGGACGCCGATTTTGTGGACGTATTTCAGGTTCGCGGCTGTGAACGGCGCGTGCATGGGCACTATTTCCGTCCGGTGCTGAAAGAAAAATGCCTGGCGTTCTACTATCGCGGGCTCGACGGCCTGTTACGCAAAACCATGGTGGAGTTTGCCCCGCAGCCAACCCGCATGCTGGAACATGGTGCACTTTGGGAGCTGGATTTGCCTCCGCTGGGAAGGTCCCAGCTGCAAACCGTGGTGACGCCCTTTGTCGAGGGCAGCAGGAGTCGCGCCGGCGACTATGACCACGGCTCCGCCCTGCGGGCGCGGCGGAATGCGTTCCATGAGTGGCGGGATCGTTCTACTCGTTTCCATAGCAGCAACGAAGTGTTCGATCGTGCGCTGCGCGCGTGCGTAGCCGACTTCCATGGCATGCGCATCCCGGAAGGCAACGAGCACGCCATTGCTGCCGGCATCCCGTGGTTTGCCACGCTGTTTGGCCGTGATTCCATTCTGGCGTCCTATCAGTCGCTGTGCTTGAATCCGGAGCTGGCGATGGACACTCTGAAAGTGCTGGCTCGTTTTCAGGGGAAGGAAGTCAACGACTGGCGCGATGAGCAGCCGGGAAAAATCATCCACGAATATCGCACTGGGGAGATGACGCGCTCCGGTGAAATGCCCTTCGGTCCTTACTACGGATCGGTGGACGCCACGCCGCTCTTCCTGATTCTGCTGGGAGAGACGTGGAACTGGACGGGGGATGAGGCTTTGGTGCAGGAACTGCTGCCGGTGGCCTACCGTGCCCTGGACTGGATTGATCGCTACGGAGATTTTGATGGTGACGGCCTGGTGGAGTACCTGTGCCGCTCTCATCGTGGACTGGCCAATCAGGGATGGAAGGATTCCTGGGACGCGAACATGC
>JBFXAV010000297.1:0-4561 GCA_050183935.1 Candidatus Korobacteraceae bacterium
TACGATCCTTCTCGGCGAATTACTGCGTGCGCGCGGTCTCCCCTTTGACGTGCTAACTCGCGGTTACGGTCGTTCCACCAGCGGTGTTGCCGTGGTCGATCCCGCCGGATCGCCCCGCCAGTATGGCGATGAGCCGCTGCTTATGGCCCGCCGGCTGGAAACGCCCGTGATCGTTGGCGAAGACCGCTATGAAGCCGGGTTGGTTGCCGAGCGCAAACATGGCCCGCGCATACATCTGCTCGATGATGGCTTTCAGCACCGCCAGCTTCACCGTGACTTCGACATCGTGCTGGTCACTCCCGAAGACGCCCGCGACCGCCTGCTGCCTGCAGGGCGCCTCCGCGAGCCGCTTTCCTCGCTGACTCGCGCCGATGCCGTGGTGCTGGCGTCCGGAGCTGATTTCGCCATGCTTCCCAGTGCAGCCGGTAAACTGGTGTGGCGCTCCCGGCGAGGGATACTGCCGCGCACCGTGCCTCCGCAGCCCGTCGCATTTTGCGGGATCGCGCGACCGCAAAATTTCTTTGCGCAGCTGCGCACTGCTGGAATCGATACTGCTGCGGAAGCTGTGTTTCGTGACCACCACGCTTACACTGCCTCGGACATACAGCAGCTTCTCGACCTCCGCCAGCGAAGCGGCGCCGGTGGATTTGTGACCACCGAGAAAGACGCCATCAACCTGGAAGGTTTTCTCTCAAAGCTTGAGCCTCTCGCAGTCGTCCCGGTCCGCATGCAACTGGAAAATGCCGGGCAGGCCATCGATGCCATGTTAGATACTCTGCGTCACCGCGGCAAGCGAGTGCCGTGAGAAAATGTCAGCATTGGCGCGTACTCCGTGACCACTGACCCACGAACTTGAAGCCTCAATCGCAAAAGCAAGCGCTGCTTGGAATCGTCGGCCGATTTTCCAACACCACCGTGACCCTTCTCGGGGACATGGTGGCGGACGAGTTCGTCTTCGGCGAAATTTCTCGCGTCTCACGGGAGGCCCCGGTGCTGATCCTGAAGCATCGCGAGCGCAGCGTGGTTCCCGGCGGCGGTGCGAATGCGGCCTACAATCTGGCTGCTCTTGGCGTGCGCGTTCTTCCTGTTGGCTGGATCGGCGACGACGAACAAGGACGTCTGCTGCTGGCACGCTTCCGTGAAAAGCGCATCCCCACTACCGGTATTCTGAAGCTCAAAAATTTAAGGACCGTGACCAAGACGCGAATCCTCGCAGGCATGACGCACACCAGCCGCCAGCAAGTGGTCCGGATCGATTCCGAGCCTGCCACCGAGATCGGCTCTAGCGCGCGTCGGCAGCTTGTCGCGCTGGCGCGGCAGTCACTGCGCCGTTCGGACGCAATGCTCGTTTCCGACTATGGCTACGGCAGCGCCAGTCCGGAGCTGCTGGCGCAGGTGCGCGGCTCCCGCTCCTTCAATGGCCTGCCGGTTACGCTCGATTCCCGTTACCGCATGCTGCACTTCTCCGGAGTGACCGCCGCCACCCCGAACGAGCCGGAAGTAGAAGAAGCGCTGCGCATACAGATTGGACACGATGACTCGCAACTCCTGGCGGCTGGCCAGCGTTTGCTACGACGCATGAATCTCGATTCGCTGGTAATCACACGCGGCCGCGACGGCATGGTGGTGTTTTCACGCAAAAGCAAGCCGGTACGGATTCCGATTCATGGCTCCGACCAGGTAGCGGATGTCACCGGCGCCGGCGACACCGTGATTGCTACCTTCACCGCTGCGCTGGCAACCGGTGCGAATGCAGAATCCGCCGCTCGCCTCGCAAACTATGCTGGTGGAATCGTGGTGATGAAGCGTGGTACCGCCACCGTCAGCCGTCAGGAACTGCTCGCCGCGATTGAAAGCGACAAGGACGTTGGCTCCCGCTCATGAACCCTTCATCCCAGCAGAAAATACTAACTCGCGAAGAGTTGCGCCACCGCGTCGCAAGCTGGCGCACCTCCGGCGAGCAGATCGTGCTCACGAACGGCTGCTTCGACATGCTGCACGTAGGCCATGTTCGCTACCTGCACGCCGCCAAGGCGCTGGGAGGCAAGGTCATTGTCGGCATCAACGCGGACAGCAGCGTGCGCAAGCTCAAGGGTGAAGGCCGTCCTCTCATGCCTGCCGAGGAGCGCGCCGAGGTGCTGGCTGCTCTCGCCGACGTGGATGCCATCGTAGTGTTCGGTGAACCGGATGTGCGCGCGCTGGTGCGGGAGATCCGACCCGATGTTCACGCTAAAGGCACCGACTACACCGTGGAGAGCGTACCCGAGCGCGAAGAGGTCGAAGCCTGTGGAGGGCGGGTTGCAATCGTCGGCGATCCCAAAGACCATTCCACTACCGAGTTCCTTTCGCGGTTGCGGCAACCGTGAAGCGAATTCTCATCGTGCGCCTGAGCGCCATGGGCGATGTGCTTCATGCCATGCCTGCGGTCATTGCACTGCGCCGCGCCTTTCCTGCGGCCAACATCGGCTGGGTGGTGGAACGCCGCTGGCGCCCCCTGCTTGCCGCTGACAGCACCACTCTGTTTGGGACGCCCACTCCAGAACGCCCACTGGTAGATCACATCCACATAGTGGACACCGCCCACTGGCGCAGCAAGTGGTCTTCAAATGAAACGCTGCAAGAAATCCGACTGGCTGTGCGTGAATTGCGCGACGGCGCCTATGATTTGGCAGTGGATTTTCAGGGCACAATCAAGTCCGCAACTTCTGCGGCACTCTCCCGCGCGCCCCAGCGGCTTGGATTCACTCGTCCACGCGAAAAACCCGCGGCGCTTTTCTATACACACACAGTGGACGCACTCGGACGGCATGTGGTGGAGCAGAACATGTCTCTTGTTCGAGCCGTAACCTCCCAAATTCCCGGCCCAACAACGCTCCCTTTACCCATGGATGTTGAGGCTGAACGTCATTACCTGGCGGAACTTAACCGCCTCCAGATGAATTCCTATGCGCTGATCAATCCCGGCGCAGGCTGGGGAGCCAAGCAGTGGTCTGCGCAAAGCTTCGGAGAAGTAGCCCGCGGCCTTGCCAGCCTGGGATTGCGTTCGCTCGTGAACTTCGGCCCCGGCGAAGAGTCGCTTGCCCAGCAGGTCGTGCACCACAGCTGCGGTGCAGCCATTGCGCTCTCCATGACTCTCTCTCAGCTCATCGCGTTTACCCGCCGGGCGCGCATCTTCCTCGGTGGAGATACTGGCCCCATGCACCTGGCTGCTGCTCTCGGAGTCCCCGTGGTGGCGCTGTTCGGCCCCACGGACCCTGTGCGGAATGGTCCCTTCGGCACGGAGCATGTAGTTTTACGCAATCCACTGAGCACCACCTCCTATTCACACATTGCCCAGCAGGATGCTGGATTGTCCGCAATCACCAGCAGCGAAGTGACGGAAGCTGCTGCCAGACTGCTTGCACGCACCGGAGGTCTTCGTGAGTAGCTGGTCTCGCGTGGCAAAAAGGACGCGCGTTCCTCTCGGTTTCCTGTTTGCCATCGCCTACCTTTGGCTGGCGCAGCCGACCCCGGCTTCAATCATTGCCGGTGGATGCGTTGCCATGGCGGGAGTGCTGCTGCGTGCGCTTGCCTCCGGGCACATCACCAAAAATGCCGCGCTCACCACCACCGGCCCTTATGCAGTCACGCGCAACCCGCTCTACGTAGGTTCCATCATCATCGCTTTGGGATTTGCGATCGCTGCGCGTAGTCCATGGGTAGTAGTGGCGCTGATGCTTCTGTTCGTACTGGTCTATCTGCCGGTTGTGCGCTCGGAAGAGGCTTACCTGCATTCGCGTTTTCCTGAGTTTGCCGATTACTCTCGCCGGGTGCCGCGATTTTTCCCCCGGTTAACCAATCTGCGTAACATCACTCAGGGTTTTTCCAGCGAGCGGTATTTCGGACATCGCGAGTACAATGCTTTATTGGGGTCGGCAGCCATGATTGTGGCTCTCATCCTGAAATTTCTGGCGCCCTGGCGCTAACTTCAGACCGGTAAATACGTAGATACAGTGACAGGTCCAGGAACTCATCCCGCACTCAGCCGTCTGACTCCGTGGGCGATGCCTGCCTGGATCGCCGCCGGGCGCGCCTCATGAGAGTTTCCCTGCTTCGAAACCTGGTTGTGCTCGGCATGCTTTTGCTGCCCGGCACGTTGCCTAAGGTGCACGCGCAGGCTAACGGCACTCCTGGTGGTGAACCCACGGCGGTCGGCCCAATATCGCGAGTAATCCCTCCTTCCGCCTTCAAGTTCCCCATCGGCCAGAACTTTGTCTACGCTGTCGAGTGGCGGCTGTGGGACGCTGGCACAGCCACGCTCAGCATGACGGCGGACACCTCCGGCGCAATGCGAACCGCAGCCACGGCGGATTCTTCGGGCGTCGTTTCCGTGCTCTATCCGGTACACGATCGCTTTCAGGCCGTGTTCGACCCGCGCACCTTCTGCTCGCAAAGCCTGGTTAAGCATGTGGAGGAAGGCTTTCGCTCCCGCGAGACTCTCATTTCGTTCAACTACGGCCGTCGCCGTTCCGTGCTCGATGAAACCAACCGCAAGAACAATGAGCGCAAGCACCAGGACGTC
>JBFXAV010000298.1:0-4558 GCA_050183935.1 Candidatus Korobacteraceae bacterium
CGCTGAACGACGGCGGCGAAACCGTGGACGTAACTGTACAGGCGGAAGCCAGCGAGGCTATCACCACGCCCGCCGGAGAGTACAAGACCATACGGGTCGCGCCCCAAGCAGCCTCTGGCCCAGTCAAAGACAAAGGCCGCATGTGGATCTGGTATAGCGACGATGCCAACCGCATTCCCGTACAGATGCGTGCTCGCATGTTTTGGGGAACGCTGACGTTCCGCCTTCTCCGCATTGATAAGAAAACGCAACAATAGCCACGACAAAATAGACGCGGCAAAAAAATCCGGCCCCTTGTAGGGGCCGGTTGAAGGAGGGATTCGAAGTCTCTTTCTACGTGTCCATTACTGAATGCGGAAGCGCTCGCTCATCAGGCGCTGCAGCCGGGGCCGGTACAAAATGTCGAACGCCAGTTCCTTGTCGGGAAACAGCGCCAGCGCTGCGCGCTTGGAGTTCGCGACCAGCTCCGAGGCTTCCTCCACGGTCATGTTCTCGTCCTGGCTAATCACCGACATCACCATGCTCATCATGATCTGCAGCCGGCGAAGTTTGCGGTTCTCCTCCTGAATTTCGGCTTGCGTTTGAACCATGGGCTGTGTCGCGTACATTTCCATCATTTGGCCCTCGATCCGCACCTAGCTGCCGAGCCAAGTTTTTCTCACCCCCGTGCGCAGTTTCACGCAACTACCTGGCCTACCCGGCAACAGCGCTGCAATGTTATTTACCAGACATTAGATGAAGGCCCCCCTGTCGACGTTGCGCTTTTTGCACATGTTAGCCCTGCGAGGTAAATTCCAGAAAAGGCATGGTTTGTGCGTCTTGTACCTAACCAACCCGCTTGCGTTGGTTGCGCGTCGCCAAAAGGTCCTCGACCAGCGCGCACAATCAGGTGCAATAATGCGGGAGACTTTCCAGCAACGCTTAGGGGCACGCCGGTGGCATGCAGCATTTGTGAAGTTCGCAAGGAGAAGCGTTTTTGTCCCGCCGTGCATGGCCGTATCTGCTCGCAATGCTGCGGCGAGCAACGTGAGGTAACGCTCGATTGCCCAAGTGATTGCCCGTATCTTATGCAGGCGCGGCAACATGAGCGAACTCGCTCCGCCGAGGAGTTGGACCCTGCGCAAAGCTTCCCGCAGATCAATATTCCCGCCGCCTTCCTCTATGAGCGGGAACCACTGATTGTTGGCCTGACGTTCGGCATCGTGAAGTCAGCCCGCGCCGATCGCACCATCAATGATCGTGAAATTCTCGGCGCGCTCGCTTCGCTCGCCAAGACATACGAAACCCGTGTGAACTCCGGACTGGTCTACGAACCGGCGATCGCCAGCCTCGGGCAGCAATCGATTGTGGCGGAATTGCAAGTGTTAGTCGCAGAGTACCGCAAGCTTGAGGAACAGCACCTTGGCTATCAGAAGCTGCGTGACTCTGACGTGCTTCGCGCCCTGGTTTTTGTGCTTAGGCTGGGGCTCATGCGGACCTCGGGAAGGCCAAAGTCGCGGTCGTTACTCGATTTTCTTGCTGCCCAGTTTCCCGAAAAACAAGGAGTGGTCGCTCCCGATACCGCTGGGAGCCGAATCGTAGTGCCCTAGCCAGGCCTTGCACGTGGCACAGACGCAAGTTCCTCGCCCCACGTCAACCCACCGGAAGCCGATAGCTCCAGCGCGGCTGGCTACTCTACGGCAACGTCTTCGGCGTGGCGTCGCAGCAGCTGAGGAAGGTTCTGCGAGAACGCCGAACGTGGCACCACCATGTCGCATCCAGCTTCAATCGCCTTTAACTTCAGGTCGCCCTGCACATGCGACAGAAACCCGATAATGCTGGTGGCTTTTTTTAGCTCACGCTTCAGCTTGGGGATGGTGGTCAGAGGTTTGGCTACAGCGTTGTTCAAATCGAAGATAATCAGCGACGGGCGCTCGGCTCCGTTCTCATGCACTCGCTCGAGAATGTCCTTGTCCGTCTTGACGAACTCCACCTTCACATTGAGCTTGCGCGCCGTTTCCTGAATCTTAGCCGCAAAGAAAAGGTCTTCCACAAAGGCAAAAATACGCGCCTTGGCGTTTTCGTTGCGAGATGGAAGCGGCTCTGGGTCGGGCTGAAGATATTGGGAACCCACACCCCTGCCCTGCCCGTTGCCGTTGAGTCCTGCGCGATAGCTATGGTCCATGGGACCGTTGAAGACTCCGGGCTGGCGCGCTCGCGCGGGACGTCCGGAATGTTGGTTGCGGGCCGGTTGCCCCGGCTTGCCGTTGCTGGCGCCGCTGCGGCGGTTTCTCCGCCGACGGCCCTTCCCTCCGGAGCCGGAGGGATGCTTTGGTCCAAAACTCATGATGTTCTCATTGGCTGCCCACGAAGCGCCGGGCGGCGCCATGGGCGGCCTGGGTTGATGTGTCCGCTATTGGAGCGGAAGTTGTGTCGCTACCTCGTGTGCAGCCCCGTTGGGGTTCAATCTCACTATCAGCCACGTTCCTGGATGGTGGAACCCAGGATTCGACGCAATTTCGTGATCGGTTCGCGTCCACTTTCGCGCAAGATACAACCGCGCGGGGGACGAGCACGGGAGACGTGCCGTTTCGGAAGCCATCATGATGGTATACGGGAAACCCGGGAATACGCAAGTGCTACCGGCGCCGCCCTTCCATGCGGGAACACACCATTAGGACGACGGCCCAACGTGTGATGCTAACGGGAACTCCTACCCAGAACCGTGAAAACCCGAAACCTTTTCCGCTCCGTCGGGTTCTATGGCTTAGAAACACTTTGAGCTCGCAACGTTGGATGGCGCGAGAAAAAGTGCAGGGAAGCCAGATGCTACATACCATGCCAAACTCGATCGGAAGGTGCCGGGCGGACGTCTGCGAAGTTTGTGGTGCTATCAAGCAGGCTGGCAACTGGTTTCTACTGGCCGAAGACCGCCGTGGGAATACCCTGCGCATTCTGTATTGGAGCGATGGCATGGCCCAGCGTAACGACCTGCGTGCCTGTTGCTCCGCCGACCACGTAGAACGGTTTGTCCACCGCTGGCTGTCATCCAGTAAGGGCAGCTTGCTTCCGGGCGCATACCCAACATTGGACTTGAGCGCACAGCAGGAGCAGCAACTGCGCAGTGCCCTTACGGGAGATCTCCAGATGGGTCGCCACGAACTGATCAGCGGATTCGCCTTTCAGGCTGAAACAACCCAGTCCTTTCTAGACGCCGTGGAAACACTGCTGGAAGGCTATGGCGCAGACCTGGAACAGGATTCCAGCGATCCGGTCAAGAACAACGACTGCGACGCCTGAGCAGCGTTTCGTTCTTCATCATTCCTGGACTATTTTTTCCTGCCATCCGCTCGCAAGTCGTTTCGTCGCCGCCCTGTGCGTGGCGCTTCCGGATGCACCGAACGCCGGTCCAGCAGTATTTCCGCAGAACGAATCCCCCACTCCATCACAGTGATTGCATCGGCATCGTCGGAGTTCACGATGCGGCGAACACGTTCGTGCAGCAGGGCACACTTGTCCTGCGTCTCCGGAACAGCGCCAAGCACCAGCTCCCGGACGCTGCGTCCCAAGGCTGCTGCCACTTCGCGCAGCGTTCCGAGCTGGGGGTTGGTGTCTCCTCGTTCGAGGTGGACTACCCCTGACTGGCTCACGCCGGCA
This sequence comes from Candidatus Korobacteraceae bacterium, assembly GCA_050183935.1. Lineage (GTDB taxonomy): Bacteria > Acidobacteriota > Terriglobia > Terriglobales > Acidobacteriaceae > DASZRZ01. Next base: position 3,637 of record JBFXAV010000298.1, read on the forward strand.
GCATCGGCCAGTTGCTGCTGCGACCAGCCCCGCGCCAGGCGCCAGTCCCGAATGCGCCTGCCGATCTCAACCCAGGAAAAATCAGACACGTCTGTGCCGTCCTGTTTCATAGCGGCGTTCTCCTCAAGTGCGTTCAGAGGACCTTGGTGCCTGAATGCAATTTGCGAACCCAGATTATGACTTGATAGGACGAGTGGGCGCTTACTATACGCGGACAAACAAAAAATCTAAGAGATGGCTCCGTGTCTGAACCAACTCCAAGTCTCTTGTGTGCTTGCGCAGGTAGCAAAAGTGTCTCACATTCTCATCCAGAGATAAATGGAGAGTTGGCATGGCTCGGTAGTGGCGCAATTTTTGAGTTTCCCGCGCTGTTCCGGCTCCTGGACTCAAAGGCAGCGTCATCCCGAGCGTAGCGAGAATCCGCTTCAGGACCGCCACCAAGTGCGCATTGCAGCCTCTCGGACTTTCGGTAGAATCTGGCTATGCGACTCGTTCCCGCCTTCCTGGTTGTGGCACTTTTGTGCTGCGCCAGCATCTCCTGCACAATCTGGGAAAACCCTCCCAAGGGGTGGGCAGGCGCCACTGGCGGCGAACACCTCGATCGCATGCTTTGGCAGGAAATTGCCCGCCAGAACTGGGGCGAGCTGCGGAAGCATCTCGCGGAAAACATTTCCCTCACTACCTCTTCCGGTTCGTTTGGCCCTGAGCAGGCCGTGGAACACTGGCGGCAACTCGGTGTCCAGGAATATTCCCTTGGCGAGTTTCAGGTGAAGCCCAACGGTCCCGACATGGTGGTGATCTACATGTTGGCCCGCCCAGGATCGTCCCACCCCGAACGGGTCATGTGCGTGTGGCAGGTGGTTGGTCCCCGCTGGGTCTTGATCGCACACTCCGTACTTCCGGCACAGCAGCAACCTTAACC
>JBFXAV010000299.1:0-4541 GCA_050183935.1 Candidatus Korobacteraceae bacterium
TGGCGGGAGTATTCTCTACGTACAAAAACCCTACGACCACGTCCGCCACCTGAACGCCGGTGTTGTCGATGTAGTTCTGCACGTCCACCGGACGGCCACTAGAGCGCAGCAGACGCACGTAGGTGTCTCCCAGGATGGCGTTGCGCAGGTGGCCGATATGCGCCGCCTTGTTGGGATTGATGCTGCTGTGCTCGACCAGGATTTTGCGTGACTTTAGCTCAGACCGCTCCGCGTCGCTCAAGCCGTCCGCAGCGTCACCAGCGGGCAGCAGCAGCGCGGCGGCCTCCGAGCGTTTGAGGCGCGCATTGATGTAGCCGGCGCCGGCGACTTCAAACTTATCGAAGCCGGGAACGTCGCCGATCGCGGCGACAATTTCCTCCGCAATCTTGCGCGGAGGCTTGCGCAATGTGCGCGCCAGCTCGAAGGACAGCGGCAAAGCATATTCGCCGAGCTCGATGCGCGGTGGCTGTTCAATGACGATGTTCGGCAGTTCGAGCGAATACTGCCGGCGCAGCACGTTGCGCAGGTGTTCCACAAGCTGGCGTTGAGATTGGCGGTACAAGCCGGGAGGGTTCTCCTTGTCGCCTGAAGAGGTAACGAAGCTGCTGGGAAACCAATGATTATAGCAATGCGCGTGTAAGGGCTGGCGCCGGCGATGCCCGCGCATCCTACTATGCTCGTAATGCGGTGGGGTTTGCAGCAGGCGGGTATCATCAAGGCATGACACTGCTCACCCTGGGGTTGTACCTAACTCTCGGCGTGCTGACTGGAATGCTGTCGGGAGTGGTCGGGATCGGCGGGGGTATTCTGATAATCCCGGCGCTGGTCTATGGCTTCCACATGAATCAGCACACGGCGCAGGGAACGTCGCTGGGAGCGCTGCTGGCTCCCGTGGGCGCGCTGGCCTTCTGGCAGTACTACAAGGCCGGGAACGCAAACTTGCCCGCCGCCCTGCTGATCGCCCTGGGGTTCTTGATTGGCGGCTACTTCGGAGGCGAGTGGGCGCAGCACCTCTCCGAGCCCATGCTGCGCAGAGCCTTTGGAGCGCTGCTGGTAGTGATCGGGCTGACGTTTTTGTTTCACGTGTAAAGTGCGAATGTGGCAGTGCCTCAAATTTTGAACTGAGGCACGATCGCAAGTGTCCATGGAATTGACCCTGCGCACTCCGTTCCCTATGATGAAAGGTTTGCGGCCTGCCTGATGTTCCTGGAAGCATCTTGCTCCTCTTGCCGGGCCGCGGATCTTCATTAATTCCTATGCGCGTTGCGTACCTCGATTGCTTTTCCGGCATTAGCGGCGACATGTTTCTCGGCGCTCTGGTAGACGCCGGGGTCCCTGCGCGGCTACTCGAACAGACCGTGGCAGATCTGAACCTGGGAGCCACCCTGGAGATTACGCGCGTGAGCCGCAGCGGCATTAGCGCTACCAAGGTGGACGTGTTCGTGCGCGGCGAGAAGGAGTTACCCCGCGAGCAGTACTGGGCGGGAAAGAAGGCTGCGGACCACAGTCACGCGGAAGAGCACAGCCATTCGCGCGCTTCCTCGCATTCTCATGATCATGAGGCGACGGAGCATCAACACCATCATCATGATCACGCTGATCATGATCACGTTGAGGAAGCAGGCCACCACTCGCATGCGCATGGCCGCGGGTTGGCGGAGATAAAAGCCATCATTGCTAATGCCGCGATCAGCGATGCAGTAAAGCGTATCGCCACTTCGGCTTTTGATGCACTGGGTGCGGCGGAATCGAAGATTCATAACACCAGTCTGGAAGCAATCCATTTTCACGAAGTCGGCGCGGTGGATGCCATCGTGGATGTAGTCTGCGGAGCAGTAGGAGCCGATGCACTAGGTGTGGATCGGTGGATATGCTCGCCCCTGAATGTCGGCGGGGGCACTGTAGAGTGCGCGCATGGGCGCTTTCCCATCCCCGCTCCCGCGACACTGGAATTGTTGCAGGGCGCGCCGGTGTACTCTTCCGGCGCGCAGGTAGAATTGGTCACGCCTACGGGTGCTGCTCTGGTGCGGGCGCTCGCGCAGGAGTTCTGTGCATTTCCTTCCATGACGGTTTTTGGAGTCGGCTATGGCGCGGGAACACGCGACCTGAAGGATGCAGCCAACGTATTACGCATTACGATAGGCGAGCTTCAGGAAGAGACGCGCCTACAAGGGGCTCATCTGCATGCCGCATCCTCCGAAGTGGTTTCTGTACTGGAGGCCAGCGTGGACGACTTGAACCCGCAGGTCTTCGGGTACGTCATGGACCGCGCGCTCGCGGAAGGCGCCCTGGATGTCTTTGCTGCGCCTCTGCACATGAAGAAGAACCGTCCCGGTATGCTACTGACGGTCTTGGCGCGGCCGCAGCAGGCGGAAGCGCTGGCACGGCTGCTGTTCGCAGAGACCACTACGCTGGGCGTGCGCGTGCGCGAGGAGCGCCGCTGGACGCTCGACCGGCGCTGGGAACAGGCGCAAACTCCCTGGGGGAGCGTGCGAGTGAAGGTAGCCAGCCTAAACGGCACGCTGGCGAACTATGCTCCGGAGTACGAAGACTGCCGCCGTCTGGCGGAAGAGCATGGCGTGCCTCTTAAGTCGGTGATGCAGGAAGCCATGAAGTCGTATCTTTCGAACGTCCCCGGCCAAGAGCAGGCAGCCGGCGGTCCGCGACCCAAGAACCGCGGAGCAAAGCACTGAGCAGCGAGACGAATGAGACCAAGGGAATGTCCGAAACGTTCTTTATCACCACGCCGATCTACTACGTAAACGCCAAGCCCCACCTGGGGCACGCCTATACCACCATTGTTTGCGACGCAGTGGCGCGCCGGAAGCGCATGCTGGGCGTGGATACCTTCTTCCTCACCGGCACGGATGAGCACGGCGTAAACGTAGAACGGGCCGCTCGCGCCGCTGGGCGCGACCCGCAAGTGCACGCCGACTTGATTTCGCTCCAGTTCCGCACCATGGCAGATCGCGTGGGCGCTACCTATGACAAGTTCATCCGCACCACGGACGCCGAGCACAAGCGTGGAGTGCAGGCCCTGTTCCAGGAGTTGCAGGCGAAGGGCTGGATTTACAAGGACCACTACAGCGGCCAGTACTGCACCTTCGATAATCTGTACGTCGATGCCGTTGGCCCGGGGGCTCCCTGCCCGGAGTGTGGCCGCCCGACGGAAACCATCAGCGAAGAGAACTACTTCTTCAAGCTGTCGGCCTTCCAGCAGAAGCTGCTCGACTACTACGAGCAGCATCCGGAGCTGGTTCGTCCAGATACCCGCCGCAATGAAGTGATCTCGTTTGTGCGCAGTGGCCTGCGTGATCTTTCCATAAGCCGCAGCACTTTTCAGTGGGGTATCCCGGTGCCGGGGGACCCGAAGCACGTGGTTTACGTCTGGCTCGATGCCCTTGCCAACTACATCACTGCTCTCGGCTACGGCTCGCCAGATGCCAAAGAGCAGGAGCTATTTCGCAAATACTGGCCCGCGAATGTGCACGTAATTGGCAAGGAGATCGTGCGCTTTCACTGTGTCTATTGGCCGGCGTTCCTCATGGCTGCCGGACTGCCGCTGCCGAAGTCGATTGTTGCGCACGGATGGTTGCTGTTCGAGCAGGACAAGATGTCGAAATCGCGCGGCAACATAGTGCGCCCGGATACGATCATTGATCTGCTCAGCCTCGATGCCCTGCGCTACTTCCTGCTGCGTGAAGTGGTGTTCGGCCAGGACGGGTCGTTCAGCTTCGATGCGTTAGTGGGGCGCTACAACTCTGACTTGGCAAACGACTACGGAAACCTGGCGAGCCGCACGCTGGCCATGATCCATCGCTACTTTCGGGGCGAGGTTCCGTATCCTTCCTCAGGTGGGCGCACCGAGGCAGATGGTGCGATTGCTCAGCTAGCAGAGCAGGTGATCCGCGAGTTCGGGACGCTGTTTGACGATTACCAGTTTTCACGAGCGCTGGAATCCGCGTGGTCGCTGGTGGCAGCAGTCAACAAGTACATTGTGGAGAACGAGCCCTGGGCGCTCGCGGAAAAGCAGGATCAGGAATCCCGCGCGCGCCTGGGCACCGTGCTCTACACCGCGGCCGAGGCGCTGCGAATTGTGACCGCGCTGGTGCATCCGGTCATTCCCGAATCGAGTGCGCGCATCTGGACGCAGATCGGGCTTGGGGAAATCAGCAAGTTCCGCCTCGATACCCTGAGCTGGGGACAACTGGAATTGGGGACAAAGCTGGGCGCGGTGGAACCGGTATTCCCGCGGGCTGACAAGTCAACGGTGGAGAGAATGCAAGCAAGAGAACAGGAAGGCAAAGAAGCACAAGCGGAGAAGGTGGCAGCAAGCGTTGCTGCTGCTCCCAGTGCAGGAGCGCAAGGAACGCAGTCCTCTGCGGTTGCGGCGCAACCGGCAGCCCCTGCGGATGGGGTTGCGAAAATCACCATCGACGATTTCGCCAAGGTCGAGCTGCGCGTTGCCCAGATAAAGGTCGCCGAGAAGGTGAAGGGTGCGGACAAGTTGCTGCGGCTGGAGGTGGACCTTGGAACCGAGG
>JBFXAV010000300.1:0-4531 GCA_050183935.1 Candidatus Korobacteraceae bacterium
GGAGCATCCTACTCTACCAGGCTATCTGCGGCGGAGACGCCCAGCAGTTTTGCGCCCCGCACGTAGGGCTCCGGGTGTGGCTTGCCATGTGTGATGTCGTTGGAGGTGACGAAGTGTCGTGGTACAGGAAGTCTGGCGGCACCGAGGCGTGCCAAAGCCAGCGGCCGAGTGCAGGAGGTGACCAGCGCCCAGCGATCCTGCGGAAGGGAACTCAGCAGTTCCCGAGCACCCGGGAGCGGGACGACTCCGTCCAGGTCTTCAATCTCGCGCCGCTCGACTTCGCGGTTTTCGGCTTCGTGGTCGCCATCCGGCAGCAGTTCGCGAATGGTGGCGATGCTGGGGCGGCCATGCGCGCGCCGAACAACCTCCATGGCCTCCAGGCCACGCTCCCGCGCCCAATGTGCCCACACCCGCTCCACCGCCGGGGTGGAGTCGATCAGGACGCCATCGAGATCGAACAGGAAGGCGCTGCAAGCGATCTGGATAGCCGTTTGTGCCGAAGGGGTTGCGAGAGGGTTGCCGGAGCCGCGCTGATTCATGGATGTTCTGAGTATATCCAACCATGATTGTTCGTGAATTTGCGCTGGCTACCGTCTAATCTCTCTGCTCAAACCAGTGCGAATCACGCTACACTCCCTGCGCACGTTTCTGTAACGTTTCTGTAAGGATGGCTCTCCTATGGCTCGTCATTGGGTTCGTTCCGTGGTTTCCGCGATTCTTGCCATTCTGAGTATGTCGTTTTTTCATCCGGCAGTCTTTGCCCAGCACGACCATGACAGTGCGCCGCCAGCGCTTCCCAAGAGCTTTGAAGAGTCCATGCCGCTTTACTCGAAGGCGCTGGGAACGTTTACCCGTCCGATGTCGTCCCGCAACAAAGAGGCGCAGGCCTATTTCGACCAGGGTTTCCAGCTGAAGTATGCATTCGACAGTCGCGAAGCGGCACGCTCATTCCGGGAGGCCTGGAAGCGCGACCCCGATTGCGCGATCTGCTACTGGGGAGAGGCCTGGGCCTGGAGTTCAGACCTGAACAATCCAGCGCAGTGCATCTCCGCTCCGTTCGCTCATGCCGCTATCCAAAAGGCGCAAGAACTAGCTTCGCGACACGCCAGCCCAGTGGAGCAAGCACTGATTGAGGCCATGGGTAATCGCTGTGGAGAGAAGTTGGACCGTGAAGGTCAGCCGACGCGCAACGCTGCGTTCGCCGAAGCCATGCGTAAGGTATACGAAAAATTCCCAAAGGATCTCGACGTTGCCACGCTGTATGCGGAAGCATTGTTCGTTCAGGAGCCCCGCCGTGGTACGCGCGACATCAGCAAGCCGAATATTCAGCGATTAATGAAGGTATTGGAGGATGTGCTTGCTGCCGACCGCCACGCCGGAGCATGCCACATCTACATTCACGTGACCGAGGCAACCAGCGAGCCGGGCAGGGCGGAGGCTTGCGCGGAATGGGTTGGAAATGCGATTCCAGGCGCGAGCCATATGAATCATATGCCGTCGCACACCTGGAGCCAAATTGGGCGCTGGGGAGATGCAGTCCGGGCGAACATTCAGGCGTGGCATTCCGATCAGAAGGCCGCAATCGGCGAGGGCTTCGCGATCTATACCTCACACAATCTGCACATGCTGGCTTTTGCTGCCTCCATGGATGGGCAGGGCGCGCTGGCAATACAAGCCGCGCGAGACTACGCAAAGCTGCCGCGTTCCAACAACATACTCGAGGTTTTGGCGCTGATCCGCTTTGGACGCTTTGACGAGGTGCTGCAGATTCCAGACCCCCCCAAGCCTTCGGAGGGCTCGCTCTCTTCCGAAGTCTGGAACTTCGGTCAGGGCTATGCCCGTCTCCGCAAGGGAGGCATTCCTTTTGCGAAAGCCCATCTTCTGCGTGTGCTGCACAGTGCAGCCACATCCGAGACGGCGTTCCGCTTCCATACTGCGCATGATTTCCTTGGAACGCTGGCCGGAATTCTGGAAGGAGAGATCTACCGCTCGGAAGGCAATCTCACCAAAGCCATCGAGTCCTTCGAGCGTGCCGCGAGTCTGGAAGATGCAATGATCTGGGATGAGCCCGAGCCGCTGCCCTTTGCCGCGCGGCACTGGCTGGGCGCGGCTTTGCTGGAGGCAAAACGTTTTGCCAATGCGGAGCGTGTCTATCGCGAAGACCTGGAGAAGCATCCGCACAATGGCTGGGCGCTGTTTGGATTGCGGGAGGCTTTGGAGGGGCAGGGGAAGGCCGCCGTCGATATTGCAAAGGAGTTCGAGTCCAGTTGGGAACGGTCCGACACCTGGATTCGTGGCTCCCGCTTCTGATCAGAGATGACCGTTAAGCTGATTCAGCTTTCTTTTCTGCGCCCTTGAGCAGGGTCGCAGCCAGCACCAGCCCGACCGGGAGGATCCAGCCGGGAAGGTCCAGCTTGGTTACACCGACCATTAAAACCACCAGCAGTACTACCAAGATTACGGCACGCATTCCGGAAAATCCCATACAAGCCTCTTTCTTACTGCGTACAGCTTTTCGCGCTCTTGGCGGCTGCTTCCCATGGGAAGCAGCCAGTTTCCGGAGCCCGGCATAGGATCAACCTGTAGCTGAGTGGGGTCAAATGACCAACGCCCCGTGTACTAACAGGGAATGCTGCCGGAGAGAGCAGATGAGCTTGCTTCTGCGCACGTAACATCTCTGGTTTGACCACTTTGGCCGCGCAACGTTGCGGCCATGAACTTGCCTTGCGCCAGCTTGTTAGCGCCCAGAAGGGGTTACACTGGAAGCAATGGGATTGATTTACGGCATCAACTCGGTGGGAGAAGCACTGAAGGCTCGCGGGCGCGCCTTCCAGTACGTTGCCATCTCGCGCGAGCGCCACGATCATCGCGTGCATGAGGTGGTGAAGCAGTGCCGCGAACAGGGAGTCCCTGTGCGCCAGCTTCCGCGCGAGGAACTGACGCGGCTGGCGCAAAGCGGGCAACACCAGGGTGTTGTGGCGATCACCTCCGAAAAGCAATATACGGACTTAGATGAAATCCTGGCTGCGCGGCGTGGCGAGCATGTGCTTCTGCTGGTGCTGGATGGAGTGGAAGACCCGCACAACCTGGGCGCCGCATTGCGCAGCGCGGATGCCGCCGGGGTGCATGGAGTGGTGATTCCTGAGAGGCGGGCCGTGGGCGTTACGCCAGCGGTAGCGAAGGCTTCGGCTGGGGCCTCCGAGCATGTGCCAGTCGCACGAGTTACCAACATTAATCGCACATTGGAGGATCTTAAGGCGCGCAACGTGTGGGTGGTGGGCCTGGATGAGCGCGCTACCCAGTCCTATGACGAAGTGGACTACAACATGGATTGCGCGCTCGTGCTGGGAGCCGAGGGCAAAGGACTGCACGAGCAGGTGCGAAAGCATTGCGATTTTCTGGTACGCATTCCCATGAAAGGCAGAGTGCCGTCGCTGAATGTTTCCGTTGCTGCGGGTGTAGTGATGTTGGAAGCGGCACGACAGCGCCGACAGGCGGCGCGCTCCCGCAAGTCCCATGCGAAGCTCGCCAACGCGAGCAACGATGGACGTTGAGTTAACGAATGAGTCTTCCCCGCAGCCTTGGCGTGTTTCTTCTGTTGCTGGTGCTGCCGAAGTTGGCAACGGCACTGGATCGCAACGCCTTCCGCTTTCATGATTATGACCTGCTGGTGCGGCTTGATCCGGCGGCGCAGGCGATTTCTGCTCGCGGCAAGCTGACCGTCACCAATATTTCCAATGTCCCACAAAAGGCGCTGGCGTTGCAGATTTCCTCGACGCTGGAGTGGCGACTGGTGGAAGCCGCGGGCACTCCGGTGCAATACCTCACCCAGACCTACACGACGGACATTGATCACACCGGCGCGGTGAGCGAAGCGATCGTTACGCTGCCGCAGGCGCTGGCGCCCGGAGCATCGATTGTGATGGAGGTTGGCTACAGCGGAGTGATTCCCGCCAGCGCCGAGCGGCTGACGCGCATGGGCGCTCCCAAGGACCTGGCCGAGCGCAGCGAATGGGACCAGGTGAGCGAGTTCTTTACCGCGGTGCGCGGTGTAGGGCATGTGGCCTGGTACCCCGTATCGATTGAGGCCGTGAGCCTTTCCGACAACCGAGTGTTTGAGGCGCTGGGGGAATGGCGCAGCCGGGAAGTAAAGTCCTCCATGCGGGCGGAGTTCTGCTGGATTGCCGCATTGGGGGCCGATGACGATCCCGAACTGCAATTGACCGTGGTGACCAACGGCAATCTGGAAGGAATTGGAAAACGCAACACAGAGATCAGCGGAGACAAATTGGCGGCCACAGGATGCTCGACGCATCGTTTTGCCGACATTGGGTTGACCATCCCGAGTTTTGTGGTAGATGAGTTTGAAGTGCTGCTGCGGCCCACGGTCACGGTGTATCACCTGGCAGGACAAGAGAGATACGCGCAGGCATATGCCGATGCGGTGGAGGCTGTGCAGCCATTTCTCACCGAATGGTTTGGGCCGAAACGCGATGACAAGGTGGTTGTAGTGGAACTTGACCATGCCGGA
>JBFXAV010000301.1:0-4522 GCA_050183935.1 Candidatus Korobacteraceae bacterium
CGGCGAATACTACATGAAGAGGAAGAACTACCGCGCGGCAGTCTCGCGCTTCCGTGGCGCGCTGAAGTTCAAGCCCAATGACGCCCTGGCCACCATCCGCCTGGCAGAGGCGCTGGAGAAGAGCTGGTTTGCTACTCCGGAAAAGTATCGCCAGCGGCAGAGTCTGGACGAAGCGGCGAAATACTACAGCCTGTACCTGGACATACTCCCGAACGGCGACTATGCAATTGAGGCAAAGGCGGCGTTGGAGCGCCTGGACGCAGCCGAGCAGGCAGCTGCTGCACCGTCGCGGTAAGTAGGATTCTGGGGAATACTCCGGTTACTGACCGTGTACCTTGTGGTCCCCATGAGCATCGGCTTTCGCGGGCGCCACGAACCGAACCCGAATCGCAACAGGCTTTCCATTCTCAGGAACATCAACCACGACGAGTTCCCCTGTCTTCACCTGCTTCGCACTCCAAGCCGCTTGGCTTTTCTCGAATTTGGTTTGGGCATTGAAGCCGACGGTGACCGCTTCGCCCGCCGTGGTCTGCACAGTCAGCGTATTCTCGGCAATGCTTTTTACGTGGCCTTGAATGTGCTTCATGCCATCGTGAGCAAAGCTCGCGATAGCCAGGATTGCGATCATTTCTGCGACGGCAAAACTCCAACGCATGGTTTTGCTCCTAATGGGATTCGGAAAGGCACGATCCGCGAACCTGGCAACCGTGCCTCGAAGAACCTGGGCGCTGATTTCCGGTGATCCTATTTCTCCACCCGCAGGAAGCCTCCAGTCATCGCATTGACGGAAACCCGCAGCTTGGCGTTCATCGGGCTGGTCCCGTAGGTGATGTACCAGGTCAGTACGTTGCGGCTGGAATCCATGTCCAGAGTGTAAGTAATTGGCTGGTCGGGGTTCTCCTTCAGTATCTTGGCCCCACCGCGCTCTTTGGAAGTCTCCAGCGCCTGCGACGAATCGATTTTAAGAAATCCAAGATCAAATACCTGAGTGGCGCGATTGCCGGGGTTGTACATGTCTTCCACGCCGGGCATTACACCCCGCTCGGGTGCGCCCTCGGCGACGCTTCCGGACCACACCAGGGTCTTGATGGTACGACGAGCAGGAGAAGCAAAGCTGGCCCGCCACACCGCCGATTTTCCGTCCTGCCCATTGGCATCGCTCGTAGGAACGGACTCCAGACGGTAAGGCTGCGCGTCCGGTGCCCAGCCACGCGCGGAAACGAACAGCCGCTGGAAGGCTTCACGCCCGGAATAGGCCTGGGTAGCCGGGGGCTCGGGTTTGGCGGCAGGTGTTTCCGCCGTGGTTGTCTGCTCGGACTGGCACCCCACCAGCAACAATACCCCGGCGACTAGAAAACAGAGCACTAGGTTCTTCATTCGCTGCAAACAGCTCCTTGCTTGTAGTTTTGAGCCAGCAACCGCCGCGAAATGAACTCCCAGGCGGGTGCATCCAAACTCTTTAGTTTACTAGGAACCTGAGTACGAAGCCCAATGCTTTCGCCGTACGTGGTGGTGCAATTTGAAACTTTCGGGCGATGACGTTAGGGATATCACTCAACACCCGGTGTCACCCCGAGCGGAGCGCAGCGAGGGATCTGTTTTTAAGAATCGCCGCAAACTGCGCCACTCGCCGCAGTAGTTACAATGCCTTCGGCCCAATCGCAGGAATTCCGAGGTCGGTTCATGAACGATGCTGCACTCCGCGAACAACTGAGTCGCTTGCTTGCCTGGGAAGACGCACACGTGGGATTCGATACTGCCGTGGCGGGAATTCCGCTCGAGGCGCGGGGCAAGCGGCCTCCCGGCCTACCGCATTCTCCGTGGGAAATCGTGGAGCACCTGCGGCGAACCCAGCGCGACATTCTCGATTTTTGCGTGAATCCTAACTATCGCGAGATCAAGTGGCCGGATGAATATTGGCCTTCGGACGCCGCTCCCGGTTCCGCTGCTGCCTGGGAGGAGAGCATCCGCCAGTTTCGCGAGGATCGCGCGGCTTTGCAACAGTTGGCCGCGGACACGAAGACCGACCTGGGCGCGAAGATTCCCCATGGTTCTGGCCAGACGTATTTACGTGAACTGGTGCTGGTTGCGGACCACTCCTCGTACCACATAGGGGAGTTGGTCGCTGTGCGGCGCCTGCTCGGAGTGTGGAAGGCGGCATAGTGTATGCCGTGCTTGAGGAGTGGCCTGAATGGCATCTCGGGGTTAAGATGATGCGCGTTAACCATAAGCCACTCCCGGAGGTTTGTTCAATGAAACCGCATCTGTTCACAATTGCAATTGCATTACTCCTGGCGACATCTGCGTCCGCGCAGGTTACACGCGAGGAGGTTGCTGGAGTCACCAACTTCGCGCGCCTGAAAACCACGGTCGCCTGCGCCGGAGCTACCAAGCCCGAGGCACTCAGCGGCATTAAGCAGATGGGCTTCGTTTCGGTCATCAATCTGCGTCAGGCGAGTGAGCAGGGCGCGAATGTCGAAGCCGAGGGTGAAGCGGCAAAGGCCGCAGGCCTGCAATATGTCCATCTGCCGTTCAATTCATCGTCGCCGGACGCAGCGGTGGTGGATCAGTTCCTGAAAGCGATTACAGAACCGGGCAGGGAACCAGCGTTCATCCATTGTGCCGGTGGCGGGCGCGCAGCCACCATGTGGCTGGTAAAACGAGTGCTGGTGGACAAATGGGAGCTTGACCCTGCGGTGGAGGAAGCGACTGCCCTGGGATTGACCAATCCCAAACTGAAGCAGTTCGCGCTTGACTACATTGCGGCGCATAGAAAGTAGTTGGGAAACTCGCGTTTTCGACGAGTCAAGAATTCTTTGTGACCATGCGCAAACTTCTGCTGATAGCGGTGTTGTGGATTCCGTTCCCGATGCAGGCTCAGACGGCCTCGGGGATAAATCCGCTGGCTTCCGAGGCCGAGCGGCTTTCCGCAGAACTGAGTCCGAAGGTGGTAGCGTGGCGGCGGGACTTTCATAAGAATCCCGAACTCGGCAATCGCGAGACGCGAACCGCCAAGGTCATCGCGAATGAACTGGAAAAACTTGGTTTCACCGTAACCACCGGCGTCGCCACCACTGGCGTGGTCGGCGTGCTCAAGGGCGGGCTGCCTGGTCCGGTAGTGGCGCTGCGCTCCGACATGGATGCGCTCCCCGTCGCCGAGCAGGGCGACTTGCCGTTCAAGTCCACCGTGAAGACGCAATGGAACGGCCAGGAAGTGGGCGTGATGCATGCGTGTGGACACGACAACCACATGGCAATTCTGCTGGGGACCGCCACTGCGCTGGCGCGGATGAAGGACCGGCTGCCAGGGACAGTGAAAGTGATATTCCAACCTGCTGAGGAAGGTCTTCCGCCCGGCGAGATTGGCGGCGCCGAGCAGATGGTCAAGGAAGGTGTCCTAGAAAATCCCAAGGTCGATGCCATCTTTGGCCTGCACGTCTTTCCGTATCCCGCGGGCACCATCATCTACCGCCCGGGGCCGGTAATGGCGAGTTCGGACAGGTTTCTAATCAGCATCAAGGGCCGGCAGACGCATGGCGCGGTCCCATGGGGAGGCATCGATCCCATCGTGATCGGTTCGCAGATTGTGATGGGACTCCAGACCATCGTCAGCCGTTCGGTAAACATCACGGAAGCCCCGGCTGTCGTGACGGTAGGCCGGTTCAGCGGCGGCAACCGCGCCAACATCGTTCCGGAAATGGTCGAGCTCGAAGGCACTTTGCGCGCCTTCAGCGAGGATGTTCGCAAGAGCATCCACGATCGCATTCGCGCCATTGCGACCCGTTATGCCGAGGCGGCTGGCGCCACCGCCACCGTGGACTTCGGCACGGGCGCAAGCTATCCCGTGACGATCAATGATCCCGCATTGACCGAACGGATGCTGCCCACGTTACGGCGCGTCGCCGGAGCCGACAATGTGAAGCTGGGGCCGCCCGTCGGTACGGCAGAAGATTTTTCGTTCTTCCAGCAGAAAGTCCCCGGCCTGTTCGTGTTCCTTGGCGTGACACCACGCGACCAGGACTACAAGACAGCCGCACAAAACCACTCACCGCTATTTTTCGCCGACGAGTCGGCGTTGCCGGTAGGCATGAAGGTGATGACGAACCTTACCCTTGACTACCTGTTCGCGGGCAAGTGATCGATTGCGAATGCCTCACAATTCTGGAGGGTTTCGCAAGCTCAAGTGGCTTGAACCTTAAGCTGCCCAATCGTTTTCTTAAGCACATCGGCGGAGTGTTGTAAGGCTTGCTGCTCGTGCTCATCCAGGGTGAGCCGCAGCACGCGTTCAATGCCGCCGCGGCCAACCACCGTAGGCAAGCTCAGGCAGACATCCGAGATGCCGTAATAGTCCTCAACCAGGCTGGACACGGAGAGCACTGTTCGCTGGTTTCGCAGGATAGCTTCCACGATCCTCATAAGCCCGGCGGCAACAGCGAAGTAGGTCGCGCCCTTGCGGGAAATAATTTCGTAAGCGGCATCACGTGTCTGGCGGTAAATCTCATCCATTTTGGCAGGTTCTAGG
>JBFXAV010000302.1:0-4520 GCA_050183935.1 Candidatus Korobacteraceae bacterium
AAGTTCGTGCCCAGCTCGGAGTAACGCTGGCGGTAGTCCATTTCAATCATCGAATTCGCCCCGAAGCTGCCGCAGATGAGGCCTTTGTGGCCGGATTGGCGAAGGCGCATCAAGTCGAGTTCCTTCACGGGTCGGGGAATACTCCGGCGCACGCCCGCGACCAAAGACTCTCACTTGAAGCGGCTGCCCGCCAGTTGCGTTACGACTACTTCCAGCAATTGCTCCATGAGGGACACGTGACTCGCATTGCCACGGCGCACACCCGCGACGATCAGGCTGAGACAGTTTTGTTGCGGATTCTGCGCGGGGCGGGGATGCGCGGAGTGGCAGGGATTTATCCCTCTGTGCAGGTAGAGCCTGAGGTCGGAGCTGAAGCCGGAAGAAGTGGGTACGTGATTCGGCCACTCCTGCACACCCCCCGGCAGGAGCTTCGGGCATATCTGAATTCCCTGGGACAGTCCTGGCGTGAAGACGCCAGCAACCTGGACCTGAAGCACTCGCGTAACCGGGTTCGTCATAGCCTGATGCCGCTGTTGGAGCGCGAGTACAACCCAGCGCTGCGGCGAGTTTTGGCCGAAATGGCCGAGGTGGCGCGCGAGGAGGAGCTTTATCTCAGCAAACAGGGCGCAGAGGTGCTTGCCGGAGTCCTTGGGCCACTGCCCTCGCCCGATCAAGCTCCCGGAGTCTCTGCGCCGTTGCTGTCACTGGACGCCACTCTGCTGCGGAAGCAGCCGCTGCCGATGCAACGAAGGGTGCTCCGGGCGGCGGCGGAGCGGCTGGGCACCCAGCTCGATTTCCATCATGTGCAGCAGGCTTTGGGCCTTTTGGATGACAGCACCGGGGCTGGGGGAGAGATGCGGCACGTGGAACTTCCGGGAGGACTGGCGGTGGCAGCACGGCGCGGCCAGATGTGGTTCGAGCCTTCGCGAATGGTCCCGGAATCCCGGGACTATGACTGTTCGCTGCCCGTTCCAGGCGAAGTCCAGATTCCGCAATTGGGATTCGCGATTCGGGCCTCCATGGCCATTTCTACGGCGTATAATCAAGAGCACCTGCTCGACCCGGCTACTCTGGGGTCGTTGCGAGTCAGGAACTGGCGCGCTGGTGATCGTTACCACCCAGTTCACAGCAAGTCTCCCCGGAAGCTCAAGGCCCTGCTGCAGGAGCGGCACCTTTCCCAGCCCCTGAAGGGAATGTGGCCGGTTGTGGTCAGCGGCGAGCAGATTGTGTGGGTGCCTGGCTGGGGTGTTTCCGCGGAGTTTTGCCTGCGGGCTACCGGGCCGGGCGTGCTGCTGGAACATGGCGAATGGGTTCCCGGCGAAATTTTCCCCGAGTCGTAGCACCTTGGCGGCCGGGAGTTCGGACCCGGCGGGTTTACAATCAAACGAGGACGGTAAAAAGAAGCCTGAGACGATTCTTAACGTCGGGCATCTAACCTTCAGGCGTCAGCGCAACCATTCAGGCATCGCATAACGGCCGGTTCGCCAGACGAGAAGTGCAGCGGTACAGGAGCTTCAGTGAATTCAACGGTCAAGACGGTGGTGTTCTGGCTCGTAATTGTCTTGTCGGGCGTGCTTTTGTGGCAGGTCGTCAAGGCAGGCGGTAACGGGACCAAGCAACGAGAGATTAATTTCACCGAATTCATGTCGCAGGTGGACTCCGGCAATGTCCAGGGTGTGACCATCACGGGCAGCGATGTAACAGGCTCGTTCCGGGGCGAGAAGACCACCTTCCATACCACTGTGCCGTCGAACTATCCCGAGATGTTCAAGACCCTGCGTGACAAGGGCGTGAACATCACTGTGAAAGATATTCAGGGCGGAAGCTGGACTTGGTTGCTGAACTTTGCTCCGCTGCTGCTGCTGGCCGCATTGTGGTTCATCATGATCCGGCAGATGCAGACCGGCGGCAACAAGGCGTTGTCGTTCGGCAAGAGCCGTGCGCGGCTGCTCTCCATGCAACAGAAGAAAGTCACGTTCAAGGACGTGGCCGGCGTGG
The DNA here is from genome assembly GCA_050183935.1 of Candidatus Korobacteraceae bacterium. Lineage (GTDB taxonomy): Bacteria > Acidobacteriota > Terriglobia > Terriglobales > Acidobacteriaceae > DASZRZ01. The sequence continues at coordinate 1,999 of JBFXAV010000302.1, forward strand.
ATGAAGCTAAAGACGAGCTGCGCGAGATCATTGAGTTCCTGCGCGAGGCACAGAAGTTCCAGAAGCTCGGCGGACGCATTCCCAAGGGCGTGCTGCTGGTCGGACCTCCGGGAACCGGTAAGACCCTGCTGGCCCGTGCCGTGGCTGGCGAAGCCAACGTCCCCTTCTTCAGCATCTCCGGTTCGGACTTCGTGGAGATGTTCGTGGGCGTGGGCGCAAGCCGCGTGCGCGACCTGTTTGAGCAGGGGAAGAAGAATGCTCCCTGCATCATCTTCATCGACGAAATCGATGCCGTGGGACGCCACCGTGGCGCAGGCCTGGGCGGCGGCCACGACGAGCGTGAGCAGACCCTGAACCAGTTACTGGTCGAAATGGATGGCTTTGAGTCCAACGAAGGCGTGATCCTGGTGGCAGCCACCAACCGTCCGGACGTGCTTGATCCGGCGCTGCTGCGCCCCGGCCGATTCGACCGTCGCGTAGTGGTTCCTCGTCCGGATGTGCGTGGACGCGAGGAGATTCTGCGAGTCCATACGCGCAAGATTCCCCTTAGCGACGACGTCGACCTTTCCATCCTGGCCCGTGGCACACCGGGATTCTCCGGGGCCGACCTGGCCAACATGGTGAATGAGGCGGCATTGCTTGCCGCGCGCCAGAACCGCAAGACCGTGACCATGTATGACTTCGAGCTGGCCAAGGACAAGGTCCTGATGGGCGCGGAGCGCAAGTCCATGCTGCTCTCGGAAGAAGAAAAGCGCGTAACGGCGTACCACGAGGCCGGGCACGCTGTGGTGGCGGTGTTGCGCGATGATTCTGATCCACTGCACAAGGTAACGATCATCCCGCGCGGAATGGCGCTGGGCGTCACTATGCAGTTGCCCATCGACGACAAGCACACCTACCGGAAGACGTACCTAGAGACGCGGCTGGCCATCATGATGGGCGGGCGCGTGGCCGAGGAACTCTTCCTGAAAACCATGACCACCGGCGCCGGCAATGACATTGAGCAGGCAACCGAGCTGGCCCGCAAAATGGTGTGCGAGTTCGGCATGAGCGCTCTGGGACCGATCACGTTTGGCAAGAAGGATGAGCAGAACTTCCTGGGCCGCGAGATCAACCAGCACCGCGATTACAGCGAGGACACGGCCATCCAGATCGATAAGGAAGTGCGCCGCATGCTGGATGAGGCGTACCGGTCGGCGACTGACATTCTCTCCGGCTATCAAGACGCTATGCACCGCATTGCGAAGGCACTGCTGGAACGCGAGGTGCTCGATGGGGAGGAGATTAAGATGCTGATCGAGGGCAAGAGCCTTCCCCGCAAGCCCACCCCCAACGATGACGGCGGCATGCAGCAGGTGCTGAAACCGGCTCCGGGACACCAGCCGAACGTGGTGCCGGGTGAGAGACCTGCACAGGCCTGAGCAGAAAAACTGGCAGACTATGAGGGCGGCCAAATGGCCGCCCTTTTTGCTACACCGTGCTACGGTACAGTGGTTACATTGGGAAGCTAGGTTTCGGTGATCGATTTGGCACCCCGTATTCGACCGAAAAAGGCGTTAGTGGAAGTTGCCATCGCTACAACCATCCTGCTTCTGTTAAGCGGTTGTTCCAGTCCTGCTACGCGAAGTAGCAGCAACTCCGGATGTGAAGAGCAGGTATTTTCAGATGTTCGTCACATTGAGGAAAGTGACGATTATGTCGGTACGGAAATCCTGCTTAAACTTTGCAAGGGTCGTGCAGACGTTGCCGGAGAGTGGCGAGAGTACGAGGGGTATCATCCTGTAACAACAACTCTCAAGGGTCAAAAGAACGGAGAAATCAGACTTCAAGGAAACAGCACGGCAGGTGCTGTTTCTTTGACGGGAAGTGTTTCAGGTGGAAGATTACGAGGTACGCTGCTCTGGCATATAGGCACAAATCCACAGACAAAGACTCTGGATCTTGCAGCGACTAAGTTCTCGATCAGGCCGCCTCAATAGTGTTCTTAAAAACAGCTGGAGCAAGGGTGCTGCATTTTTGGTTCAGGGCAGGCGTGGCACCCGTGGTCGCCGCATCTGGCGGAATTCCAGAACCAGCATGCTGACCAACCCGGCGAACATTCCAAGAAACGCGGCAGGCAGGCCATAGTTCCGATAGACCACAGCAAGACTGCCGGGCTGACCCATGGCACTTTTGACGGCCAAGATGAGAAGACCGGCCACCAATCCGGCAGCAAACGCCGTCAGGCTAAACAGGAGAACAACCAGAAGAATGCGCAGGGTTACGAAGACAGTGATGCGCGGCTTGGTCCAGTGGTAGGCGCGGGCCATTGGGTTCCTGATAATCTTGGATTCATATTGTTGCTGTCCCGCTGCCCGGCAGCACCGCGGATTCTGCGGTCTTAGTGCATGTTCTGGGGATGGGAGGCCAACTGGCGGAAATGCCGCAGCGCCAGGCCAAAGCGCAGGAGAAATGCCAGTCCGCTTAATGGCAGGCCAACGTGCTGGAGAAAGGGGCCGGGGGCAACCAGCACCGATTTGGTG
>JBFXAV010000303.1:0-4519 GCA_050183935.1 Candidatus Korobacteraceae bacterium
CTGCGGCGTCTTGCGATGTAGCCCATCCTAACTACAAGCCTGTTTACATGATCACATCGCTCGCGGTCACTCAAAATGGTTCCCGCCGGATGGCGCAGACGGAAGTCACGCAGCTTAGCCTTCCTTCGCTGCCCGCAGCTCTCACCTTGACGGGTACCCCGACCTACGGTGCTCCTAATTCAAATCCGTTCCGCGTCGAGGGTGATGATCATCCGAACGCCTTGTGCGGAAACGTGACTGGCCCGTCGTTGCACGCAATTGGTGTTACCAGCGCAGCAGCAGATACAAGTGTCAGCACTGCCATCCCAAGTGGCCGCAGAGATAACTACACCGGCCTGGGCGGTGAGGAACCGAACGTGGAAAACATCGCCAGTTCCCTGGGAGCGCTTGGAACAACTTCAGGACTGGTCGAGCTAACCAACTCCATAAAAAGTATGGCCACTGCGAGTTACACTGGCAATCAGTCTGGAATCCCTATCGGCAGCCCCTCGGTTCCCCAGGTGACCTTTGTCGACGGCAATCTTACTTTGAGCGGTACCCAGAATGGCGCCGGAATTTTGTTTGTCACCGGCACGCTGTCAACCTCAGGTAACTTTTCATTTAAGGGAATTATCCTGGTCGTTGGTGACGGCGTTTGGAACTCCAATGGCGGCGGCGGTGGACGAGTTGATGGCGGAGTTTTTATCGCAAACATCTACAGCAGCACAACTCACAACTCTGGAACTTTGCTTTCCACCCCTTCCGGCGGCGCAGTATCACTTGACTGGGACGGCGGCGGCGGCAATGGAATTTATTACGACAGTTGCTGGGTCAAGAAGGCTGGCGGGAACATGAAATACACCACACTCAGCATGAGAGAACTTCCCTACTAAGGAGCATTCTGATGAGATTCCGTTCTTGGTTCCTGCTGACTGCTCTCCTGTTGCTGTCCAGCTTGTCGTTTGCACAGTCGCTTGGAGAAGTCGCCCGCACACAAAGAGCGGCCAGGAAGACGGCTACGGTGGTCACCAACGAAGATATCCCGAAAGGCAGTGGGCCTGCCAACGGAGCGGCGATCCCTCGCCTCACCAAGGAAACCGTCCCGGCTGACCACAAGGCGGAGAACATTCCGGCCACTGCTCCGCAAGCAGGCGGCGGTGACCGTGAAAATGAGTTACGCAATGAGATTAGTCGCTACAAGAATTTGATAGCCGAAATTGACTCCCATCTCGGCAGTGAACCCAATGACGCGAAACGCGAGGTTATGCTGCAAGTATTGGACGATTATCAGAGGCAGATGGCCAAAGCGCAGCAGGATCTAGAAGGGCTTTCTTCGCCTGCAAAAGCACTCAAGAATTCGCCTGAGAACAAATAAATGAACAAATAAATAGGGAGTACCGCGACTAGCGCCAGCCGGTGTTAAAGTCGCTCTCGATCGTGGAACGTCCGAAGGTGCCCGCGTATCCCGAATCGCCCGAGCCAAAGTCTCCATCTTCAACTGGACCATCCATCGGCTCAACCAGTACCACATAGGAATCCGGAGGCAGGCCGTCTATGCGATAGCTTCCATCGGGGCGCGTAAGCGTTCCGATGGGGGTTTTTCGGATACTCGATGGAAACGGCTGCGAAGCACTGAGCGACTCCGCGAATACGTGCGCTCCGAAGATAGCGGTCCCAGTCGAACGTCGCACGGTTCCCGAAATCGACCCCGTGGCCACCACCTGGCACGCTCCGGGATACAACATCGACAGCGCCGCCACATCGTCATAGCCCAGGGTGTGAATGTCGCTGGCCGAGCGGTACATTACGGCGCGCACCACCGGCGAGTGGTTCAGTCCAAAGAAGTGGCCGATCTCGTGCACAGCGACAGCTTCCAAATCCTGGATTTGGGTTCCAGGCGTTCTGGCATCTGTAGTAAATGTCACGTTGGGGTTAAAAAAAATTGCTGACTTTACGATTTGCCCGGCAGCCTTGGTCCTTCCTCCATGAAAGTCTGGTTGAAGGGGCTGCTCGGCAACAAATGTCAGCGTTAGAGCCAGCGTCTGCGTATCGTCGAAATTATCGTGATCGCAGCGAAAGCAGATCAGATTCGTGCCGGAATCGCCAAGCTGTTCGAGACTGCTAATCGTGGTGTTACTACCTCTGTTGATTTCAAGAATTGCATTTGGAGCGGCCTTCCAGGAACCAAATGCTGTTTCTATCACCTGGGTCACGGTGCGGCTGCCGCTGATATTGGCGCCCTGCGTTGACGGATTGAGGTTCCACACCACCGGAAAGGCAGTGAAGTCCCAGCGATCCCGCGCAGGCTCTCCACCACCAGAAGGAACCGTCAGGTTGAACACGTAACTGTCCGCTGCCGGAGCCAGCATTCCGGCGGCAACAAGCACCAGAACACTGGTGAGTATCCATGCTTTGAGCGGGAACGTCACTCGGCCAGCGCTTCCCGAACTCTGGACTCGAGTTCCTGCAAAGTCATAGAGGGAACTCCTCCCGAAAAGGAGGATGTGGATAACGACTCAGCGACTGCGGTGCTTGCCTGTCCCCTGGCAGTACGAACTTGCAGCCCATTGCTTACTCGCGGCTGTCCTCCGGCTGCGTATACGCGGAAGTGACCCTGCATCAGGCCCACGATGGTCCAGGCTGCGCCTCCGGTAGCGCGTGCCGGACGAAGAAACAACATGGCACGCTCTCCCCGCTCCAGCCCACGTACTCCAGCAACCTTCAGCGTATACCCTTCGGCGCTTCCGCCCAGTTGCTGCACGATAATCTCCGGCTCAACGCCGCCTTTGAGGGCACGGGTAATGCGAACCCGGCTGTAGGTGTAAATTGCGCTGCGCTCCGCATTCCACGCTGACCAGGAGCCTACAACCTCCCCTTCCACCACGCGGGCAGCAGCGTGCGTGAGTTCTTCCACGCTCATCGGGATCACCGTCGTCGCATTCACGAACGACGAAAGGAACAGGCACAGGCAGGGGAGAACTATCCGCATCCGCTTCACGGAAGCACCTCCAGCCCTCCGGTGAAGGCGGTGACACCGGCCGAATTCCGCAGCAGCACAGTACGCATGCCCAAAGCCGCATCACTGGATACAACGGCAGTAAACCTCACCCCATTGCTTCCCGCAGTGGTAACTCCAGCGATTTGAATATCCGGAGGACCAAGGATGGTAACTTCTGTGGCAGTATTGACTCCGTTACCTACCAGGGCAATGTCGCGTGTTTGTCCACGCCGAATCACGTCCCCGGTATTACGCAGTGTAATTGTCGATCCGACGGAGCCAACGCCCAAGAACAGCGCGTTTAGTGGGGAACTAGCGGTTGGTTGAACGCCGATATCAATTCCGGTTGCCGTGGTGCCGGACTGCACAGTAACTGTCATTGCGCCACTCAAAATTCCGCTTGGCGTTGAAGCGGGCGATGTAGGAGTAGTCACAGGGTTGCAGGCGCCCGGTTGAGGAGTTTGAGACGAAGCGCTGCTTTCGCCGCCGCAGGCGGCAAAAGCGCAGATCAGCACCAGAATTGTGGCAGCGTGCAGATAGGTCACAGGTCTTCCGAAAGACTCCATATTGGCAGAACGTCTCTCAATGGATGCAGCCGCCAAACGGGAGTTGCACGTCTCGCTTGCACCGGCGTCTCCGCGAGTGTGGCCAATAGCTTACAATGCGCTCGCCGGACCATGGGAGACCTCCTGAAGCTCGCCTCCACCGAGCGCAGCCGCTTTCGATCGCGCCTGCTGCGTTGGTACCGCGTTCACCGCCGCGCATTGCCGTGGCGGGAAACGTCCGATTCCTATGCGATCTGGGTCTCCGAGGTCATGCTCCAGCAGACCCGCGTTGCCGCCGTCCTGAGTCACTACCGCCGCTTCCTGGATCGTTTCCCCAGTGTCTTCACACTGGCTGAGGCGGAACTTCCTGAAGTTCTCTCCGCCTGGAGCGGCCTCGGGTACTACCGGCGTGCTCGTGGGTTGCATGCCGCTGCCAGAAAGATCGTGCAGGAGCATGATGGCCAATTGCCACGTACCGCGGAACAGTTGCTCCCGTTGCCCGGCTTCGGCCGTTATACCGCCGCCGCAGTCGCCAGCATCGCCTTCGGACAACCAGTCGCCGTGCTGGATGGTAACGTAGAACGAGTGCTGCGTCGCCTCTCCGGCATCTCAGATGCCAATACGAATACGTTGTGGCGTGCTGCGGAAGAACTCCTGAGCCGTCGCTTTCCCAGCGACTTTAATCAGGCGATGATGGAGCTTGGGGCAACCATCTGCCTGCCAGTGGCCCCGCGCTGTCCGTCCTGCCCGGTTCGCGGCTGGTGCGCCGCGCGTCACTCTGCAAATGGCAGCGCCGCGCTTCGCGGCAAGCCTCGGTCCCCGCGGCACTCGCTGGAGATTTCGGTCATGCTGGCGCAAAGATCAGGGCGCGTGTTGCTGATACGCCGTCCGGAATCCGCCACAGTAATGCCGGGGTTGTGGGAGCTGCCGCCACTGACAGCTCCACTCGCCAATGGCACGGAACCAGTTCTTGTGGTCCGCCATGCCATCATGCAGA
>JBFXAV010000304.1:0-4518 GCA_050183935.1 Candidatus Korobacteraceae bacterium
AAGGCTTTCTGGAGGACTATGTCCGAAAACACAGTATCCATCTGGTACTTGGCTTCGATCTGCCGGCAACATCCAGCCTGTTTCCCGCTCTCCGCCGTGGCGGCGTGAAGACCATCCTGAGCTACTGGGGGGCACCGATGTCCTCCGAGATGCCTGCCTGGAAGCTTCTTCTTAAGCGTGTAGCTTTCGCCACAAGCCGGACGAAACTTGATGGTCTTATTTTTGAATCTAGGGCCATGGCACGCCTGGCAATCAAGGGCCGTGGCGTCCCCGAGTCAATGGTGGACGTCGTTCCTCTTGGCATCGATGTCCAAAAGTTCTCGCCCGCCAAATCGGATTACATATATCAGGTGTTCCCGTTTCCCAAAGAGTCTCGCGTGGTAATTTATTCCGGTCACATGGAGGCACGCAAAGGGGTCAAGACATTGGTCGAAGCGGCAATTGAACTGCTCCACAAGCGCAAGCGTACCGATGTGTCCTTTCTCTTATGTGGTAACGCTGGAGACCAGGCCGCTCCCTACGAAGCCATGTATCAGCACCTGCCCATTGCTGGGAAAATTCGTTTTGGCGGCTATCGCAGCGACCTTCCCAGCATCTACCCCGGCTGTCTTTGTGGCGTGATTCCTTCCACAGGCTGGGACTCCTTTCCACGAACCTCTCTCGAAATGGCGGCATGCGGTTTACCCGTGGTTGCCTCCAGGCTTCAAGGTCTTCCGGAAGCCGTACTTGATGGCAAAACTGGGTTGCTGTTTGAGCCGGGTAACGCAACCCAGCTCGCCGATTGCATCGAAACCCTGCTCGACAACCCCACTCTCGCCGTAACCTATGGCGACGCCGGCAGGCAACGCTGCGAAAAGGAACTTACGCTGGATTGCCAGCGTGAGCGCCTACTCTCCATCATGCGTAAGCGGCTGGCGTAGTGCCGTTCGCTAAGGTCTCCGAGTTACAGCAGCCTGTTTTCGTACTTTCGCCTCTGATTACTCATTAGTAATCGGGGAAAAAGTACGATTCCATTAGGGGGAACGCCTGATTCCTCCTCATCATTCTGAATGAGAGTATCTCCCCACGAAGTAGTTACCTAAAGCCACAAGGGCACGCGAGCCGCGCAACACTGCGTTCCATCTGCTTTCGTGTCGCTGAACTTCAAGTCCGCCTAGCGTGGACCCAACGCAAGTCAGCAAGTCACTCTGGCCGAGTCCAACACATACATTCAAGGGGCAAGCAATTGGGATTCGGTCATGGTTATCTTGCAGCGGTCTGTCCTGGTCAGACGGGGACTTCACGATCCATATTCATACTTCATTCAGTACTGCACGGCGCAGTTTTTGGCACGTCCATAGCCTTCGTCGCTGCGACCGCAACTCTGCCAGTGAGTGGTTTTCCTGTGACCCTGCGGGCTAGCTCCCAAGGCTAGTTGCACGGGCGATTGTGCAGACCCTGCGCAAATGGTCCACTGCGGGGTCGAGCACCCAACCAAGACTGCAAGCTAAACGGCCGCGATTTTACTGTGCGGCGGCTCATGGGGGCTCGTTTTGAATTCGGTGTTCCGGGTATCGCGGTATATGTCGTTTGTCGTGCTCATGTTGGCCTCGTTTTTCCTTTTCGCGGATCCGCCAGCTCCGGTGGTGACGTATCTCTATCCAAGTTCAGCAGTTAGTGGCGGGCCAGCACTCGAAGTTGCAGTCACGGGCAGGAACTTCATGGGCCAGTCGGTGGTGGTCTGGAACGGCAAGCAGGTACCCACCACCGTGATTAGCGACAGTAGGTTGCTGGCTACCATCGAGCCCGGAGATATCAGCAATCCGGGAATGGTTCAGGTTGCGGTTGTCAATATGGTTGCCAGTCAGATGGCGTCCAATGTCATTTTGTTTACTATTGAGGCCGCTGCTCCTGCGATTGCAAGTGTGAGTCCGACTTCCGGGCTGAGCAGTGGCGGTACTCCAGTCACGATTTCAGGATCGAATTTTGTTCCGGGAGCTGCGGTACGCTTTGGAACCCTGCCTGCCTCTGCCGTTCAATACATCAACAGCACAACCCTCATCGCTACCAGTCCAGCCTCTTCAATTTCTTCTGTACCCATCTCCGTTACCAATCCAGACGGCCGCTCCGCCACACTGGCAAATGCCTTCCAATACCAAGTACCACTCACGGTGACGAGCTTCAGCCTTCCCGCCGGAGCCACGGAGACAAACTATTCGTTCACCCTCGCCGCCTCGGGAGGAACGGCGCCCTATACATGGACTCTTAAGTCAGGCGCGTTTGCCCCAGGACTGAGCCTTTCGACAGGGGGAGTGATTTCTGGAACACCGGCGCAAGCAGGAACCTACCAGGCTGAAGTCCAGGTGTCGGAATCTGGAAACCTGGCCCAGACTGCTACGCGCGCATTAACTCTCAACATTTCCCCCCCCTTCAAGATTTCCAGCACAACACTAGCAGCAGCACAGTTGCAGGTTCCTTACAGTGCAACCATTGTGGCGACGGGTGGCATTGCTCCGTTGAGCTGGACCATCGTGTCCGGCAGCCTGCCCGCGGGCTTGACCCTCAATCCAGCTTCGGGGCAAATCAGCGGTACTCCTTATGTTCAGGGCACGTATCGCTTCTCGGTGCGAGCGGCGGACTCCTCAGTTCCGAATCGAAGTGACACCCGCGAGTTCACGTTGCAAGTTGGCGTTGCCCCGGAACCACTGCGTATATCCACTTCATCTCTGCCCTCTGGCGTCGCGGGGGCAAACTACTCCGCTGTTCTCGCCGGGACGGGCGGAACTCCGCCATTGCAATGGGCCGTTTCGACCGGCAGCTTGCCACCAGGCGTGACCCTTTCCGCAACCACGGGCACACTGTCTGGAACGCCCACAACTGCTGGTTCCTATGACTTCACAGTTCGCGTGACCGATGCCGCCGCCACGGCACAGAGTGCGACTGCCAACTACACAGTCACGGTTGCCGCGGCAGCGACGTCCGGGCCAAAGCCGGGAGAAAACGACACCGTGGTGTTTCAGGACGACTTTGAGTCGGGAACACTGAGTAAGTGGGATGCCGTCGACCCAAGGTTTGCGATTGAGCCTGCCCCTGGACGCGTCGCCTCCGGGCAGTATTCCGTCCGGGGCACCGTCACACCAACGCTTGGTTATGGTGAACTGAATAAGTGGTACATGCCGGGCTATGACCAGCTATATCTCAAATTCAAGGTGATGTTTGAAGAAGGCTTTCGTGACCCCGGCGGACGGCTGATCGCCCACATGGGAAACCGCATCGACAATAAATGGTCAGCGAGCGGCAAAGCAGGCACCAAGCCTAACGGTACTGATTTCTTTGTGAGCATGCTGACGCCAGAGTATCCGTCTCTGAATAGCGGCATGCAGAACCTGCATCCCTTCATGGTGGGCAGCTACTATCCGGGAATGACCTGTTCTGGTACTTGTACCGAAGAACCGTTCTACCAACAGGTGCCACGGATCGCCACGGTTCCAGGAAGATGGCATGAGGTCGTGTTCCTGCTCAAGGCGAACACCCCAGGGGCCTCGGATGGCGCGCAAACGGTTTGGATTGACGGCCAGAAGCAGATTGCGATTGAAGGCCTTCGGTGGCGCGATACCGCCGATGTCAAACTGAACCAGCTTGCGATTCCCCTGTACATGCCGAATGCCTCGCAAACCCAGCATGTCTGGTTCGATGATGTTGTGGTTTGGTCGCCAGCGGCAACTTCCGAGACACCCCAGACTCCGCCCCCTACGACTCCGCCGCCATCGGATGGCGGAAGCTCAATGCTCTCGATCAGCACAGGAAGCCTGCCCTCGGGTACCGTAGAAGCGGCCTACTCAGCGTCCTTGGCCGCTAGTGGCGGCACAGGGTCCTATACGTGGTCGGTATCAGTGGGCAGCTTGCCTCCCGGATTGAAGCTGTCGGCGAATGGGCAAATTTCGGGTATGCCCACCAAGACTGGGGTGTACAGCTTCACAGCGGTGGTCAGTGACTCCCTTTCGCTCGCAGTCCGCCCCTTGTCCATGACCGTGGTTGCGGAATCACTTTCACTGGTGACCACTAGCCTGCCAGCGGCCCTTGCACAGGTTCCCTATAGCGTGGCTCTTACGGCCAAAGGGGGTATCGCACCATACTCGTGGAGCCTTCTCTCTGGTTCCTTGCCCAGCGGTGTGAGGTTGGACAGCGCGACCGGTACGCTTCAGGGAACACCCACGGCCTCTCCGGCGAGTTATAGTGTTGAGGTGCAAGTTCGAGACAGTAGCGGAAGCGTGGCAAAGCGAACTCTGTCGTTGGTGATAGTAGCACTGAGTACCCTTTCTATCACCACGAGTGCATTGCCTTCAGCGACGGCCGGTACAGGGTATTCCGCTGATCTGACTGCCACCGGCGGGGCAACCCCTTACACCTGGAGCCTGGCTTCTGGAGCATTGCCTCCGGGCCTGATCCTGGGAGGAGTGAGCGGACAGATTTCCGGCTCCCCCAGCGCTACAGGTAAGTATGCCTTCGCGCTCCAGGTAACGGATGGTGCGTCGCAGA
>JBFXAV010000305.1:0-4516 GCA_050183935.1 Candidatus Korobacteraceae bacterium
CCCTGAATCTGTCCGCTGAACATTGGGGATCGCTGCACGTTGTCGTGCAGCACGCGGTGAGTCTCTTCCGTGGTGTAGGCGATGTAGCAGGGAACCTGCGCGTACGCGTGCGTCACGCGCCGCGTGCGGAAGCTGAACGGCGTGGGATCGGCATCACCAGGCTGCACCTGAAAGCGAGACCAGTCAATGGTCCGCCCATCCAGGCGCGGCGGCGTTCCGGTCTTGAGACGCGCCACCCGGAATCCCAGCGTACGCAACGCTTCCCCCAGAAGTTGGGAGGGCGGCTCGCCAGAACGTCCTGCGGGGTACTGCTGCTCGCCGCAGTGAATCAGCCCGTTCAGGAAGGTTCCCGTCGTGATGATGACGGCTTCCGCGCCCACGGTGCGGCCATCGCGAAGCTTGATTCCTCGGATAATACGTGTAGGCTCAGCCGTCCCCGGCTGAGCAGGTGATTCGTCAGACCAGCGTTGCTCGACGGGGCGGCCAACGGCTGCCTCTGCACGATCCTCCAGGAGTAATTCCGCAACTTCCGCCTGTTTGATCTTCAGATTGGGCTGCGACTCCAGCACTTCGCGCATCTTCACGCGGTACTGCTGTTTGTCGCACTGTGCGCGCGGAGACCACACCGCGGGGCCACGCGATGTATTCAAGAGCCGGAACTGAATGCCGACAGCATCCGTAACTTCGCCCATGATGCCGCCCAGCGCATCCACCTCGCGAACCAGATGCCCCTTCGCGATGCCCCCTATGGCAGGATTGCAGGACATCTGCGCAATCAGGTCCAGATTCAGCGTGTACAGGGCCGTGCGCAGGCCCATGCGCGCGGCGGCCGTGGCGGCTTCACAGCCAGCGTGCCCCGCGCCGACAACCACTACGTCGTATTGTTCGGAAAATTGCACTGATTCTATTCTAGCAACGCATGCAGTCAGTCCCGCTGGTGCCCCACATCTGCCCTGGGTCGGCAGATGTGGGAATCTGTGTACTGCCCTCCGAATTGACCCCCGCCCTGATTTGCCCGATGATGAAAGTTAAGAAGCCCACGGTATACCGTGCGCATGTTGTTCCCCAACAGCACCGGGGGAGGGGCACCCGTGAACCGTCCCCTAAGGCAGTATTTTTATGAAGAGTTTTTACGCGGCAGTCAGCATTCTTGTGATGACAGCAATGGCAGGCGCACAGGTTCCCACTTCCACCAGCCCAATCTCCTATCCTCAGGTCAAGACCATAGACCATGTGGATGATTACCACGGCACGAAGGTTCCCGATCCTTACCGCTGGCTCGAAGACCCGAACTCCGCTGAGACCAAGGCCTGGGTGGAAGCGCAGAACAAAGTCACATTCGGCTTCCTTGAGACCATTCCCGAGCGTGCCGCCATCCGCGAGCGCCTGACGAAACTTTGGGACTATGAGCGTTACGGCGTGCCCACTGCCAAGGGCGCCCGCTACTTCTACACGCGCAACGACGGCTTGCAGAATCAGAGCGTCGTCTATTGGCAGGATTTGCTTGCCGGGCAGTCCAGGGTGTTGCTCGATCCCAACCAGCTTTCCAAGGACGGTACGGTTGCGCTTATGGACCTGGTCCCGGCGGACGATGGCAAACTCGCGGCCTATGGCCTGGCTTCCGCAGGCTCCGATTGGATGGAGTGGAAGGTGCGCAACGTCGAGACCGGCCAGGACCTCGCGGACCATGTTCGCTGGGTCAAGTTTTCCACCGTGTCCTGGGTGCATGGAAGCAATGGCCAGGGTCAGGGGTTCTTCTACAGCCGTTACGATGAGCCCAAGGAAGGTACGGCTTATTCCGGCGAGCTCTATTTTCACAAGCTCTACGACCACAAGCTTGGAACTCCGCAGTCGGAAGACCCGCTCATCTACCAGCGCAGCGACCGCAAAGACTGGAACTTTGGCGGCGAAGTCACCAACGACGGACGCTACCTGATCATCGACGTGCGTGAAGGAACCGATGAACGCGGCCGCGTGTACTACAAGGATCTTGGCACACCGGATTCGCCGGTGGTCGAATTGCTGAACGCTTTTGACGCCGATTACCGCTTCATCGACAACGATGGCCCCGTGTTCTGGTTCCAGACGGATAACTCCGCGCCGCGCTACCGCGTAATCGCCGTGGATACTAGAAATCCCCAACCCGCAAACTGGAAGACGCTGATTCCCGAGAGCGAAGCTACGCTCGAAGCCGTAAACGTCATCGATAACAAGTTCGTAGCGCGCTATTTGAAAGACGCCTACTCGCAGGTGCGAGTATTCGATTTGGCTGGGAAGCCGCTGCGTGAGGTTCAGCTTCCCGGTGTGGGCACAGCGTCTGGCTTTGGCGGGACTCGCAAGGACAAAGAAACCTTCTACGCCTACACCAGCTACACCACTCCAACCACCATCTATCGCTACGACCTTCAGAGCGGGCAGAGCACAGTCTTCCGCAAGCCCCAGGTGGACTTCAAGTCCGAGGACTACGAGACAAGGCAGGTTTTCTACAACAGCAAAGACGGCACGCGCGTGCCCATGTTTCTTACTTATCGCAAAGGCCTGAAGCTCGATGGGCAGAATCCCACGCTGCTCTATGGCTACGGTGGATTCAACATCCCCATGACTCCGGGGTTTTCTCCCAGCAACGTGGTCTGGCTGGAGATGGGCGGCGTATTTGCCGTGGCGAACCTTCGCGGCGGCGGTGAGTACGGCAAGGAGTGGCACGAAGCAGGCATGAAGCTGCGCAAACAGAACGTGTTTGACGACTTCATTTTCGCCGCCGAATGGCTTATTGCGAATAAGTACACGTCCACGCCACGTCTGGCGATTGAAGGCCGTTCCAACGGAGGACTACTTGTCGGCGCCGCCATCACGCAGCGTCCCGATCTGTTTGGCGCAGCGCTGCCCGCTGTAGGGGTGATGGACATGCTGCGCTTCAACAAGTTCACCATCGGCTGGGCTTGGGCCTCCGACTACGGCTCCCCGGAGAACGCAGACGAGTTCAAAGCTTTGCGCGCATACTCGCCCTATCACAACGTTAAGAAAGGAGTGCAGTATCCGCCCACGATGGTCACCACCGCGGATCACGACGACCGCGTGGTACCCGCGCATAGCTTCAAGTTTGCCAGCGCATTGCAGGCCGCGCAGTCGGGGCCAAATCCCGTGCTGATTCGCGTTGAAACCAGCGCCGGTCACGGGGCGGGCAAGCCCACCAGCAAGCTGATTGAAGAAGCGGCCGATCGCTGGGCATTCCTGGTGAAAGAGTTAAAAGTTAAGACCAATTTTGGTTCGCAACAGCGCGCCAGCGCCACGGAATAGTTCGGCTGGTTCCCGGTTCTACGCGCAGCAACGTCTCCTCACTATAATGCTCCGGCGAGCTATCCCAATTTGCTGGAGCATCACCTCGTATGCCGATGCGGTTCTTCTCCTGTGCGCTGTTGGTTGCTTCTTTCCTTGCCATTCTGGGATGCAATTCAGCAGAGCGGCCGACTGCCGAGAAGACGGCTGCTCCCGCCGTCTCTGCTGCGGATGCCAAACTTGAGCGCGGTCGTTACTTGGCCGAGAACCTGGCTGACTGCGAGTCTTGCCACTCGGAGTTCAACTGGGAAACCGATCCTCCCGAACCACTGCCGGGAAGACTCGGTTCGGGTGCGCCCTTCCCGCTGGAGGGACTGCCATTCCCGGTATACGTCCCCAACATTTCGTCTCACAAAACAATGGGCGCCGGGGGCTGGACCGACGAGCAGCTCGCTCGCGCCATTCGCGAGGGCATCGGACACGACGGCCGCGTGCTGTCCCCCATCATGCCGTATATGAATTTCCGCGCGCTTTCCGACAATGATGTGGCTGCCGTCATCGCGTACGTGCGCACGTATCCCTCGGTGGATAAGCCCACGGTGACGCCGACAATTCCCGAACCGGTGCGCAAGCAATTGCCTCAGCCCCCACCGTTGGCCAAACCGGTGCCGGACCCGGACCGTTCCGACCCGGTCAAGTATGGTCAGTACCTTGTCTCGGTGGCAGCGTGCATCGACTGCCACACTCCGCTTAGTCCGAAGATGGAGCCAATGATGGAACTCGCGTTTAGCGGCGGGCAGCCCATTAACGGCCCGTGGGGAAAAGCGGCCAGCGCCAACATCACACCCGATGCGTCTGGCATTTCTTACTACGACGAGAAAATGTTTCTGGAAATGCTTCGCACCGGGCACGTGAAGGCGCGCAAGCTGAATCCAATCATGCCCTACTGGCGCTTCCGGAATCTGGACGAGAGCGACCAGAAGGCAATCTTCGCCTATTTAAGGACGCTTAAGCCCGTGAAGCATCGCGTGGACAACACCGAAGCGCCAACCAAATGCAAAGTCTGCGGAGGAGTGCATGGGGCGGGGGAGCTGAACTAGGGCCTGTGGCTCAGATGCTGCAAGCACGCAACCTGTCGTCCTGAGCGCAGCGAAGGATCCCAGGGCTGTTAAAACCAAGACGGTGCATGCGTGGTTTCTCACACTGCTGATGTTGGGTGAGAAGCCATCACAACACCGCA
>JBFXAV010000306.1:0-4513 GCA_050183935.1 Candidatus Korobacteraceae bacterium
GGTTCTACCGCCTGCTATCTCAAGCAGCTCTCTTGTAATATTGCCCTGCCGAAGCTTGTTATATTCGAGTGTTAAGTCTCGGATCAGATCTTCGGCATTATCCGTAGCATTTTTCATTGATACCATCCGCGCACTTTGTTCACTTGCTCTGGCGTTAAGCAATACCTGATAAATATAGACATCCAGGTAGTGCGGAATCAGGTAGGCCATAACATGAGATGCACTAGGCTCGAAAAGATAACCGTAACCTTCAGAACGCTCGTGCGGAATGTGTTCTGTCCCAGGAATCTTCAGAGCATGTATCTCGCCGACTGGGAGAAATTCTAAGGTGAGCGTGTGCTGTGTGAGGGTGTTGATGAACTGAGTGGATACAACCAGCACTTGATCAACTGTTTTTGCGATATACAAATTCTTGGCGAACGAGGTGATCGCCCTTGCTTCCGATATTGTGGGTATGTCACCGTACGTAAACTCTGCAACCAGGCGCCTGCCTGTGCGGGCGACGAATTGTGCTGCCCTGCGGCCAGCTGCAACATACACGGTAGAAGCAATATCGAAATCAAGAGCAGCGCGAAAAAGGTTGCTGTTCAAGGATCCACAAAGCCCCTTGTCCGTGCTGACTAAAATCACAGCCCGATTGCGTACTTCGCGTGACTCTAGCAACGGATGAGCTAATTTCCCCATGCTGCATGTAGCTTCACGCTGCATTGCATAGAAAAGGTGCACAAAAGGACGAGTGGAAAGAGCTGCCTCCTGGGCTTTGCGCATCTTGGAAGCTGCGACCATCTGCATAGCCCTGGTGATTTGAGAGGTACTGCTGATCGACCTGATTCTTCGAAGTAGATAGCGTGGACTGCTCATAGCAAGGCCTGCTTGCGTTACTGGTAATTGCGCGTGGTGTTACGCCTGTTTTGTCATTTCCTTGAACTGTTGGGCGGCGGCCTTCAATTCAGCCACAATGTCGTCGTCCAGCTTCTTTTTGTCGGCGATGTCTTGCAGAAGCGTGTCTTGCTGTTGAGTCAGAAAGTCTGCCAGGCGCGCCTGGTAGTCCTTAACCTGGTCGACCGGGACGTCATCGAAATAGCCGTTCTGAACAATCCAGATGATTGCAACCTGCAGTTCAGCAGGAATCGGCTGATACTGGCCCTGGTTAAACATTCCCGTAAGCCGCTTTCCCCGATTGATCTTGGCCTGAGTCGTGGCGTCTAAATCAGATCCAAACTGCGCAAACGCAGCCAGTTCGCGAAATTGTGCAAGGTCACCCTTTAGAGGCCCTGCGACCTGTTTCATGGCTTTTAGCTGCGCCGCAGAACCAACCCGCGAGACGGACAATCCAACGGAAATCGCAGGTCGAATGCCTTGGAGAAATAAATCGGTCTCCAGGTAGATCTGGCCGTCGGTAATGGAAATGACATTTGTTGGGATATAAGCAGACACGTCGCCCGCTTGTGTTTCGATGACCGGCAATGCTGTAAGTGATCCGTTGCCAAACTGCTCTGCAACCCGAGCCGATCGCTCCAGTAGTCGGCTGTGAAGGTAAAAGACATCACCGGGATAAGCTTCCCGGCCAGAAGGCCTCTTCAGGATCAATGACACTTGCCGGTACGCTACCGCGTGCTTGGAAAGATCATCAAAGACAATGAGCGCGTCCATCCCATTGTCCATGAACCACTCCCCTATGGCAGTTCCCGCAAAGGGCGCCAAATATTGGTTGGAAGCCGAATCAGATGCAGGCGAGGACACAATGATTGTGTAAGGCATTGCGCCCTCTGATTCCAGCACACTCAATATTCGTGCCATATTGGCCTGCTTCTGGCCGATTCCGACGTAAATGGAATAGACTGGACGAAAATTGGTGTCACCTGCAAGTTCGGCTGCCTTGTTGATCTTTGCCTGGTTGATAATCGTGTCGATGCAAATTGCTGTTTTGCCGGTGGATCTGTCGCCGATAATCAGCTCACGCTGTCCACGGCCAATCGGAATCATGGCATCAATCGCCATGATGCCTGTTTGTAGCGGCTGGCTTACTGATTGCCGCTGAAGGATTCCAGGAGCCAGCTTTTCCACTGGGTAAGAGGTTGCGCTAGCAATCGGCCCTTTACCATCAAGCGGTAACCCGAGAGTGTCGACAACCCGCCCGAGCAACCCCTTTCCAACTGGCACCTGCAGGAGCTTGCCAGTTGCCTTGACAGTCCCTCCCTCCTTCAACTGCGTATAGTCACCGAGAACAATGGCTCCCACCTCGGTTTCGTCAAGATCGAGGGCTAGTCCTGTTATGCCTGAACCAAACTCCAGCATCTCGTTGAGCATGACATCCGCAAGTCCCTCGATTTTTGCGACTCCGTCGCCAATCTCCCGAATCACGCCGACATTCTCTTTTTCGGCGCCTATCTTTGCTCCTGCAATTTGAGCTTCGAGTTCCTGCAGAATATTGGCCATATACCCCCGCTGCCCTGATCCTGAGCTATTGCGACAAGCTGGCATCCAATGCTACGAGGCGATGTTGGAGGCTGCCGTCATATAACTCACTTCCTACTCTGACTCTCATACCAGCAATTAAATGCGAGTTGACAACGAATTGTGTATTCAGGTTAGCGCCATATCTTCGTCGAAGCTGACTTTCCACGGCCCCACGAAAGTCACCCACAAGGGGTATAGCGCTCTCAACCATTGCAAGGTGGGCAGCTGCGTACAGCCGCACGAAGCGTGTGAAAGACTTAAGCAGCGTCAGATATCCTCGCCTCTTCTGCCTCACGATTTTCTGTGCGACCGCTCGTGCACGGTCCTCGTCGAGTACACTGTCAACTACGCATAGACGAAATAAGCGTTGCGACAGTGTTTGTATCTTCCGCCCGGCTCGCATGAATACCCCGCCTCCTACGCAGCGAGACGATCCACGGTTTGCTGCGCAAGCCTAAGCTGATCTTCTTCCGTCAGTGCCTTGCCAGATAATGTCGCCGCAGCTTGCACAATCAAATGGCCAAGCTCATGCTTTAGCTCAGCCCGCATTCGGCGCTGCTCTTGCTCAGCCATTTCGTGCGATTTGCGAACGATCAATTCGGCTTCTGCAATGGATCTTTCCTTTTCACGGGCCCGGATCCTGGCAGCAGTCGCGTTGGCTTTCTCAATAATCTTTGCCGCCTCAAGTCGGGCATGATCGATCACTTCCAGCCGCTGCGCTTCAATGTTTTGTAATTCTGTCCTGATCCGCTCTGAATTAGCCAATCCCTGTGCAATTGTCGCCCGTCGCTCGTCGAGCATGCGGATGACTGGGCGGTAGGCCCATCGCTGAAGCAAAAAACAAACAATGGCAAAGCTTGCAATCTGCGTTGCCAGGTGCGGCCAGTCAACACCAAAGGTGCGCGCAATCGTCTCCACTTGCCCACCCTGCATATTCATCAATGCAGCTGCAATGTTCATGAATCACCACGCAGTTCCGAAATTGACTACCTGACCAAAAACAGTGTGTAGAAAACGATTGCCTCGGCAAAAGCAATCGCCAGGATCGATTGCACAAGAATTTTTGTGGATGCGCTCGGATTACGCCCCACTGCGTCTGTCGCTTTCATTCCAATCAAACCAACAGCGATTGTTGCGCCGAGTGCAGCCAAAGCAATGTGCAAACTACCGCTCATGGCATTCCCTCTCTTTCTTGACTCCGCCTCGTGGAAGTACGTGGACACGCTCAAGTAGATACCGGTATCGCCTTCTCCTCGTGCTGGCACATTAACAGTGTGAATACAGCTGTGAGCAATGTGAAGACCAGCGCTTGAACAAGACCCATCAGAAGCTCAAGGAAATAGAACGGAATCTGAATCAGCCACCCAAAACCGGGTATCAGATTTGCCATGGTTTCCAACATGTTTTCGCCTGCAAAAATATTGCCGTATAGCCGAAAACTTAAAGACACCGGACGAAAAAGTATGGAGATAACTTCCAGGCATCCCGCGGCAAAAAAGACCACGGCGAGGAGGACCCGCAATAGCCCCGCACTTTCTCCCTTTGCGCCGAACAGTTCCTTGAGGAAGCCAAATGGCCCAAGCTCCAGGAGTGCCCACACGATCCACATGGCAAAAAACACCAGGGACATAGCAAGCGTCATATTCACATCCGCATTCGCACCACGTAGTAACGGCTCTGTGACCACGAACCCTTGGGCACTCTGGTGCCCCCACCCGATCGAGCCAACTCCGGGTACTAGTCCCGCCCAATTTGCGGATACTATGAAGAGAAATGAACTTGCGAAAAACCAGAACGTCCTGCGCGCCAAACGCGTACCGAGCAGCTCTTCCATGAACTTGTAAACAGACTCTACAACCCATTCCACGCCATTTTGAAGCCTGCCTGGAACTTCCTTCATTCGCCGCGTTGCAGACTGGGCAAACAGGATCATCGCCAAGGCCACCGCCCAGCTGACGATCATTGAATTGGTAACGGGAATCCCCAATACCTTTGCCACATCTTGAGCTTGTTGTGGCAGGCCATGTTCTTCTGGCTCGGGGTCGCTCTGCTG
>JBFXAV010000307.1:0-4500 GCA_050183935.1 Candidatus Korobacteraceae bacterium
AACAAGCTTTCCGAAAAGATGCAGCGCATTTATGAAAACGAAGCCAAATTGCTGGAAAACATCACTGCCGCCGGGATAGACCCAGCGGAGATCGATGTGGTCATCAACAGCCATTTGCACTTCGACCACTGCGGTTGGAACACTATGCGTCGCGGCGATCAGGTAGTCCCAACCTTCCCTAACGCCCGCTACTATGCGCAAGCCGGTGAGGTGGAACACGCTCACCGCCAGCACGAACGCGACCGCGTGAGCTACATGACCGATAACTACGATCCCCTGATCCAGAGCGGCCAGATGCACCTGCTGCACGGCGACCAGGAAATTGTTCCCGGCATTTCGGTGCGTATCTATCCAGGACATACCCGCAACCTCCAGGCAGTAATGATCGAGAGCGGAGGCCGCAAGGCCTGCTACATCTCCGACCTGATTCCTACGCGTGCGCACATGGACGTGACCTGGGTGATGGCCTACGATCTTTTCCCACTGGAAAGCATTGAAAGCCGTAAGCGCTTCTATGCTGAGGCGTTGCCCGAAGAATGGCTGCTGTTCTTTACCCACGACCCCGACGATCCCTGGGGATACGTGGGGCGCGACGAGAAAGGAAAGTATTTTGCGCGGCCTATTTCGGCGGATTCCCAGCCGATGCAACCGCACAGCGAGGGCGCATTCAGCCCATAAGTGCATAAACCGTACTGTGACAAAGTGCATTCCAGCCCATGTTCCTGCGGCCGGAGACTATCATGCTCAAACTTTTCACCGTTGTACTTGCCGTAACCATCATGACTACTTCCGCCAGTTCGCAAGCTGCATCGGCCGGTGCATCCAGCCTGGAAGATCTCCAAGCCAAGATCAAGCGTTTTGCCCCGGTGGACCTGCGCGTGGACATCAGCCAGCTCTCGGATGGCGACCGCAAGGCCCTCACCAAGCTGATTGAGGCTGCGCGAGTTCTGGACCCGCTGTTCATGCGCCAGCTCTGGGACAAGAACCTTGCCACCTGGGAGCGCGTGCAGCGCGACCGTACAGCTCTGGGCCAGGCACGCCGGCGTTATTACTGGATCAACAAAGGACCGTGGTCGGACCTTGACGATCACAAGACATTTCTACCCGGCGCGCCCGCCCGCAAGCCACTGGGTGCGAACTTCTATCCAGCCGACATGACGAAACAGGAGTTTGAGGCCTGGGTTAAAACACTTCCTGAAAAGGATCAAGAGGAAGCTCGCGGTTTCTTTACCGTGATTCGCCGCGTGTACATGGGAGAAGGCGCCGGGGGAAGTCGCACACGGCTAACCGTCTCAGGGAATGGCGTGCTGCTCGCCATTCCCTACAGCGATGAGTACCGCGACGACCTTGAGAAAGCCGCGGGGCTTCTGCGCGAGGCCGCTGGCCTGACTCCGAACGAAACGTTGAAACAGTTTTTGAACGCACGCGCCGACGCGTTCCTCTCCAATGATTACTACGCCAGCGATGTTGCCTGGATGGATTTAGACGCTCCCCTCGAAGTGACCATCGGCCCATACGAGACTTACAACGACGAGCTGTTTGGGTACAAGGCAGCGTTCGAGGCCTACATTCACCTGCGGGACGATGCGGAAAGCACTAAGCTGGCAGCGTTCGCAGGCGTGTTACAGGAATTGGAAGACAACCTTCCGGAAGACCCTAAGTTTCGCAATCCCAAGCTGGGAGCTTCCGCGCCTATCCGCGTAGTAAACGAAATTTTTTCCGCGGGCGACGGCAATCATGGCGTGCAGACCGCTGCCTACAACTTGCCGAATGATGAGCGCGTAATCCGCGAGAAGGGCGCTAAGCGGGTGATGATTCGCAACGTCCAGGAGGCTAAGTTTCGCAGCGTGCTCACGCCTATCGCGCGACGCACGCTCTCGGCAGCGGCCAGGGCAGACGTGAACTTTGAGTGGTTCTTCACGCACATCCTGGCGCACGAACTCATGCATGGGCTGGGACCACACGAGCTTACAGTCAACGGAGCGGCATCCACGCCCCGCAAGGAGTTGAAGGAACTCTACAGTGCCTTGGAAGAAGCCAAGGCCGACGCCACGGGGTTATGGGCATTGCAGTACCTGATGGACAACGCCGAGCGCCTGAAGCTCAGTGAAATTCTGCCCTCAGGCGAGGCAGCGGAGCGGCAGCTTTACACCACGTTCCTGGCCTCCACATTTCGCACATTGCGCTTTGGCATCTCGGAGGCACACGGCCGGGGTATGGCAGTACAGTTTAACTACCTGCTCGACAAGGGAGCGTTTGTCGCGCAGCCGGATGGAACCTTTGCGGTTGATTTTTCCAAGGTGAAGTCCGGAGTGCGCGACCTGACCCACGATCTGCTCACGCTGGAAGCAACCGGAGACTACGCCGGAGCTAAAAAGATGCTGGACACGCTGGCGGTGATTCGTCCGGTGACACAGCGTGCGCTCGACAAGCTCAAGGACATCCCGGTGGATATCGAGCCGAGATTTGTTACGGCAGAGGAGATTGCACCGGCGACCGCGCAAGCGGCGCCATCGCGTCCGGCGAGGGCTCCGCGTAAAGTGAATTAAAATCGCGAATGGAATCAAACCGGCTTCATCGACTGCTCGCCCTTGAGCTGGCGAAGGAAAAGCCGCACCACCAGGCCATCGAACTGGGTTCCGCTATTGCGTTCCAGCTCTGCCATTGCCTCGTGGGCGCTGCGCGCAGGGGCAAAGGGCCGGTCAGTAGTCATGTTGACGTAGGCATCCACCACGTGGAGAACCCGGGCGCCCAGCGAAATGGCCTCGCCGCGCAGGCCGTCGGGGTATCCGCCGCCATCCAGCCGTTCATGGTGGTGACGGGTCATTTCCTGGAGTGACTGGCTCTCCGGAATACATGCCACGATCTCTGAGCCCACGACAGGGTGCTTCTTCACAATGTGGTACTCGCCTTCCGTGAGCGGCCCGGCCTTGCCGAGAATCTTCTCAGCGACCACCAGCTTGCCGACATCATGAACGCGAGCGGCATACACAAGCTCATCCACATCTTCCGGCGCCATGCCCAGCGCGCAGGCGAGCGGTTCGACGTACTGGGCCACGGCTTCACCATGTCCTTCTCCATGGACTTCACGTGACTCGGAAGCGTGGCTTAAGGTCAGCACCACGTCCATGTAAGCCTGGCGGGACTGCACGGCGCCACACATTTTGCGGATGGTGGCAACGAGTTCCTCCACCGAATTGGTGTTGGTGTGCTCCCGCTGGAGAAATCCTTCCACGTAGGCGGTGATCATCTGGCGCTGCGCTGCGCGAGTCTCACTGCCCGGTAGTGGTTTGGCTGTAGAGACGCAATTTCCACCGGCATTCTTGGAGAGGTACATGCCGGCATCGGCGACGCGGATAATCTCCTCCACGGTTGCGCCGTGCACAGGAAAACTGCCAACACCAAAGCTGCCGGTAATGCCGCGTTCCTGAAGCATGGAGTCGGTCGCGAGCCACAGGCGCAGGCGCTCGGAGAGAGACTCTGCCTGGTCGATACCGGTCTCCGGCATCAGGATGACAAACTCATCGCCACCGTAGCGGGCCACCACATTTGACTGCCGGCACTTCTGCTCCAGAAGGCGGCCCACGCGGGCGAGCACCAGGTCGCCTTCCACGTGGCCGAGACTGTCGTTCACGTTCTTGAACTTGTCGAGATCCACCAGCACCACGGAAAAACGGCGTCCGGAACGAGACGATCGCTTCCACTCGCCTTGCACAGCTTCAAGAAAGAATCGCCGCGTCTTAATGCCGGTAAGCCCGTCGGTGATGGACTGCTGCTGAAGTTTCTGGAATACGAAGGCATTGTGCAGCGCGGCGGCGAGCAGGTCCGCCAGCGTGCGCAGGATCAGAACCTCCTGTTCGTCAAAGGCGTGCTCCTGGCGGCTCTCGATGTTTAACACTCCCAGCAGGCTCTCGCCGTAGGAGAGAGGAAGACACAGCACCGAGCGCGCATCCGGCAGAATGCCCATGAGCGGGCCATCGTTCGCAGCGTGCGCCAGCACGGCTTCTCCACTGCGCGCACAGCGGCCAACAATGCCCGAACCCAGGGGAACGCGCTTGCCGAGCGCGCTTGCCGTGGCCCCAGCTTCCGCCTTGATCTCAATCTCTTTGGAGCCGTAGTCAAGCAGGCCGATGCCAATGTGATCGAACGAGAAATTCTTTTGCAACTCGGCGACAATTTCGCTGAGCATCTCCTCGGAGTCCTGGCTGGAGATGGCGCGCTTAGAAACATTGTTGAGAAACGCCAGGTAGCTCGCCCGCCGTTGCTCCTCGCTGAACAGGCGCGCATTCTCCATGGCCACGGCGACCTGCCCGACGGCTGTTTGCAGAACCTCCAGATCGCGCTCGTTATAGACGAACTCGCGCTCGAAGTTCAGAGCAGCCATGACTCCGATTGGGCGGTTATGGATGAAGATGGGCACGCCGAGATACGAGCGCGGCGAGAGCTGCGGAGAGTAGGGCATGCCCAGACGCGCCGCCACCTTTTCCATTTCTGACTTCA
>JBFXAV010000308.1:0-4495 GCA_050183935.1 Candidatus Korobacteraceae bacterium
ATGTGTTCGCTGTGCAGGACCGTGGCCAGGGCCAGCCCCCCGTAGATCAGGGTGGACAAGATGTGCACCTGAACGGCGAGTTGCGCCTGCCCTACCAGATTCGCGGCGTGGCGGACATTGAATACCTGAGTTCTTTCGTCTTCCGTCTGGCGTTTGCACAAACTTTCAGCCAGGCAGTGAACTCCGAGGTACGGTCGAACGCGTTTGTTTCCAAGATTCAAAACGCATCGTTTTACAACTTGCGATTCTCGCGCTATCAGAATTTCCAGAGTGACCGCCGCGGAGACCTCATCACCCTGGTGCGTGCTCCCAGCCTCGACATGAATGGCGTGGAGCGGCCGCTTGGTTCAACTCCGTTACGCTGGTCGTATGACGTCGCCCTGGAGGGGGTGTCCCGGCGTGAACCCACGCTGGTAACGGACGCTATCGTAGGGCGCGCGGATGTATACCCCCGGCTCGCACTTCCGGTACAGTGGCGCGGATGGTCACTGCGGCCGGATATCTGGCTGCGCAACACCTATTACACGCAAAGCAGAATTCCTAACGCGGGGCTGGGTACGGTTTCCGACGCGTCGGTGGACCGGCAGGCTTTGCAGACGTCCTTTGAGTTGCGGCCCCCACCGGTCTCGCGCATTTTTGAGCGACCAGTGCTGGGGCGCACATGGAAGCACGTAATGGAGCCTCGTGCGGTGTACCGTTACGCCAAGGGCGTAAACAATTTTTCCGAGATCATTCGCTTCGACTGGCGCGACATCCTGAGCAATACCAACGAAGTTGAGTACGCTCTGGTCAACCGGCTCTATGCCAAGGGATCGCGGCCGGAATCGAGTTGCTCAGAGATGACTACCGCTACAAGCCATCAGCACATGACCGGCGCACTAGAGCAAGACTACCCAGAACAAAATGGCGAGCAATTTCGACCGCTATCACCCCAAAATAACAATCCCGACTGTCGGGAGCGACCTGCGGTGGCGCAGGAGATCGTGCGATGGGAGATTGCGCAGAAGGCGTTTTTTGCCAATACCTTCGGTGGAGCACTGGTCAGTGGACGGCGCAACGTGCTGACCACAACTGCCGAGTTCAGCGGAATAGCGTTCCTGACCGAACCACGAACTTTTTCGCCCTTAATTTCGCGGCTACGGGTGGCAACCTCGCGCAATACAGACTTGCAGTGGAACCTCGATTACGACATCCGCATGGGCCGCATCAATGCGAGCACTACCATCGCCAGCTTGCGGGCCGGCAACTTCTTTCTTGGCGGAAGCCACGCGTTCCTGCGTGTTCCCGGAGAAATTTTTGTTTCCAACCCGATCGCGGCGCCCACGGAGTTCAATCAGTTCCGTTGGCTGGTAGGTTATGGGGCGCCTACGAAGCAGGGTTTTAGCGTCGCTACCAATCTTGGTTTCGACGTTTCGCGCCGCTTCCTGCAATATGGAGCCTTCCAGACTGGCTACAACTGGGATTGTTTTGGCCTGAGCTTCGAGTACCGCCGCTTTGCACTGGGGTCTGTCCGCAACGAAAACCAGTTCCGCTTCGCCTTTAGTCTGACCAACATCGGCCTCAGCCTGG
This sequence comes from Candidatus Korobacteraceae bacterium, assembly GCA_050183935.1. GTDB lineage: Bacteria > Acidobacteriota > Terriglobia > Terriglobales > Acidobacteriaceae > DASZRZ01. The sequence goes on from JBFXAV010000308.1 coordinate 1,570, forward strand.
GAACCATGCGGCGGCAGGAACGGCTCTTCTAAGTTTCAGCGGCCCTTGCGGCCTACCTGAACCTTCGGATGGACCCTGGTTCCGGCTCTGGCGTGAGATAATAGGGCACCGAGATTCTTCATGCCAAGGTGGCTTTTTTTGCTTTTGTTCCGACGTTTCTTTGTCTTCTTGTTGCTGGTAGTGCTGGGCTGTTCGGCACAGACTCCATCGACTGAGCTTGATCGTCGCATTGCGCGGCAGATTCGCAGCCACTTCAGCATCCCAGCGGCGGTCGATATCGTCGTGGGAGAGCGGAAGCAGAGTTCGGATTTTCCCGCTTACGAAACGTTGACGGTTACGTTTTCCCAGGGAGAACGCAAGCAGGAGCAGGAGTTCCTGGTGACGAAGGACGGCAGCACCCTGGTACGGCTGACCAAGCTGGATATCAGTAAAGATCCGTATGCCGAGGTGATGAACAAGATCGACGTGAAAGGGCGGCCGGTACGCGGGGGAAAAGACGCCAAGGTCACCATCGTCAACTACGACGACTTCCAGTGTCCGTTCTGCGCGCGCATGTACAGCACGCTCATGAATGAGATCCTGCCCGCTTACGACAACCGCGTGAAATTGATCGCCAAGGATTTTCCGCTAACGGAAATTCACCCCTGGGCGACCCGCGCGGCGGTGAACGCCAACTGCCTGGCGGCGCAAAGCCAAGAGGCGTATTGGACGTATTCTGACTACATACACGAGAACCAGCAGGAGATTAACACCGGCGGCAAGCCTTCAGCGCCTGCCGCTGGAGCAGCAAAAGCCAGCGTGCAACAGCAAAAAGACGTTTTGGACCGCTTGGCGCTGGAACACGCGCAAAAGCACAAATTGCAAATGGCGCCGCTGCAGGCTTGCTTGAAGGAACAGGCTGAGACTGCCGTTCGGGCGTCCATGCGCGAGGGAGCCGAACTGGGTGTGCAAGCTACGCCCACGCTGTTCATCAACGGCGAAAAAATTGACGGAGCGGTTCCCGCCGCGCAGGTACGGGCGATTCTGGACCGGGCCTTGCAGGATGCGGGTGAGACTCCTCCGGCACAGCAGGCAGCCCCGGCCCAGCAGCCGTCCGCTCCCGGCGCGCAATGACATTGTATTAACGAATCGATGACAACCAGTCGCCTGCATATCGGTTAAGATTGCACGCGCCAAAGCATGTTTCCCCAGGACCGGCCCTGGGTTTGAGGAATTGCCAGCACCATGAAAACAGTTCTTAAACCAACAACTGCATCCGTGGCCTTGTTTGTGGCCCTCACCCTCAGCATGGCCTGCTCTTCGAGCAGGGGAAATTCCGACGCCATGGCAAGCGTGAATGGCCGCCCCATCCCGCGCACCGAGGTGGAAAAGTACTACACCAACCAGACGGGGAACTCTCCCCAGCCGCTGAGCGAGGAACAGGGCGCAATTCTGCGGATGAGCATCCTGAAGGAACTGATCGACAATGAGATTTTGATGCAGCGTGCAGAGAAGCTGGGATTGCTTGCCACCGACGAGGAAGTAGAGCGGGAACTCAGCGAAATCAAGACTCCCTATACCGAAGAGGAGTTCAACAACCGTCTCAAGGAACGCAAGATTTCAATCGACGACTTCAAACGCGACCTGCGCCGTACGGTAACGGTGGAGAAGGTTCTGAACCGCGAAGTGACATCCAAGATCGGCATTGCTGAAGCCGACATCACTAAGTATTACGACGCGCACAAGGCCGAATTCAACGTGATTGAACCGCAGTACCGACTGGCGCACATTTTCGTCAGCACGGTGCCGAACCAGCAAGTGCGCAACCTCAAGAACGACAAGGCTAAGAACGAGACGGAAGCGCGCACAAAGATTCAGATGATCCTGAACCGCCTGGACAGCGGAGAGGATTTTGCTACGGTGGCTATGAACTGGTCGGAAGACCCAGAAACCTCCTCGAATGGCGGTGATCTCGGTTTTACCCCCGAGTCGGCGCTGGCACAAACCGATCCCGCTACCCGGGAGACACTCGCAAGAATGAAGCCGGGTCAATACAGCGGAGTGATCACCGTCATGAATCCCCAGACGCGGCAACTTTTTGGATTCCGTATAGTGCGGCTGGTCACCAAGGAACCCGCCGGGCAGCGCGAATTGGCTGATCCCCGCGTGCAGCAGCATATTCGGGAACAGTTACGCGACCGTCGCGAGCAACTGTTGAAGTCCGCATACTACGAGGCCATTCGCAACGAGGCCAAGGTGGAGAACTTCTTTGCCTCGCGAGTTTTGGAAACGGGCCGCGCGAACTAACCCACCTACGCCTGCTGAATCGAACCCAGCACTGCCTGAGTGCTGGGTTTTTCTTTGCATCAAGCTGCAATGTCCTCTCTAAGATAATTCCCGGATTGACGCGCCCAGAGCTACTATGTCCCGCATGGATCCCCCCTTCCATCGCTGGGAGCGACGGCGGCTTCCGCGCTTTGATGTAGAGCAGCTTGTTAGCCTGACGTTTCATGGCGACAAGGTGAAACCCATCACCGGCACGTGCAAAGACGTCAGCACGGCTGGGATGTACTGCCTGGTCGACTTAAAGATTGCGAACGGCGTAAAAGTGGATTTTCTATTGAACCTTCCATCCGAGGCCATGCTGGTTCAACCTGTGCGATTGCGCGGAACGGGTGAAGTGGTGCGCGTCTTTCATGCGCCGGATAAGCACTATGGCCTTGGAATTCGCTTTGACTCCGTGCACCTTGCTCCAACCCGGTAATCAAAGCGCTGTTTGGTGATTTTATTTACCACGCGCAACCACTCGCCTACGGTCGAATATGCTCCAGGCGCTTCCATTCTTCCTGAAGTGCGACATTCGGATCAAAACTTTCCTGATCGCTTAGCAGGTATTCACCCCGGTTGTTCACCCAGGCATGCCCGTATTGATTGCTGAGTTCAATCG
>JBFXAV010000309.1:0-4491 GCA_050183935.1 Candidatus Korobacteraceae bacterium
ATTGCTGCTCTTTCTCTCTGCATGACCGGATGCGGTTATAACTACCGTCCGATCGTGGATACGGTTCCGAAACCGGGTGGCGATCCTGACCCCTCGCGCACCGCCCTGGTCATCAACACCAGTGGCGTCACCACACAGATCAACGTTTCCGGCGACAGCAACATGGGGAACTTCGCGGTCGGTGACGGTCCGGTACACGCCACATTTCTATTTGGACAAACTCTGGCCTTTGTGGCCAACCGGGATGAAGACAACGTAGCTTTCTACAATCCCACCCAGGCGGCTTCGCAGGTGCAGCGCATCAATCTGCCCGTGGGCTCCCGCCCTGTCTTTGTCCACACCACGGAGTCCAGTACCCAGGGAAACTGCCAGGCCTCCTCAATCTCCAACGTGGCTTGTGTGTACGTCGCCTGCTCCGGGTCGAACAGCGTGGCAGTGCTCAGCGTGGGTCAGGCCCTGATGCAGGGCGATCCCATTCCAGTCGGCAACAATCCCGTCGCTCTTGTCCAGACTCCAGACCGCGCCAAGCTGTATGTGGTCAACCGTGATGACGCGTCCGTATCCGTAATCACTACTTCCACCATGCAAAACACCACTACCATCGATGTTGGCGCCGATCCCGTTTGGGCTGTCATGCATTCCGATGGAACCCGGCTTTACGTGGTCAACCAGGGAAGTGGCACCGTCTCCGTCATTAATACCGCAACAGATACCGTTGTCGCGCAACTTCCGGTCGGGGCCTCCCCGCGTCACGCTTTTTATGACGAGGCCCTGCGTCGCCTTTGGGTTGTGAACGGCGGCTCCAATACTGTCAGCGTCTTTGATGTGGATGCCGGAGCCAGCCAGTTACTGGCCACCATTCCTGTTGGTACTGCTCCGGTCGCCATTGTGGCGCTTGCCGACGGCACGCGTGCTTACGTTGCCAACTCCGGTTCCAACACCGTCTCCGTCATTTCCTCTCTGGGACTGACCGTCAGCAAAACGATTTCTCTGGGCAACGGGTCAGCGCCCGCGAATCCCTCATGGATCGCTGCCTCTCCCGATAGCTCCAAGGTGTTCGTTGCCAATCGCGGCGCAAACTCCGTCGCCAGCATCCGCACCTCTTCGGATCAAATCATCACTGAGGTTCCCTCCGCCGGTAGTCCTATTTTCATTGCTGTTTCTCCCTAGCTTTGCGACGCCTGGCATAACGCTTCTTCTTGACCGGTTTCCTCCTCTCTGCGCCCCCCTGCGCCATTGTCACTCTTGAGCCTCTTACCTTGAAGCTCCTTGACTCACTTTGAGATTGCATGTTCCCTTCATGCAAGTGCCTGTCCCCTCATGATTTCGGCAGACAAGAACCAGTCCGGCAGCGGGTTTCCCCCGGCCACGGAAGGCCCCGCCAGGACAGTTGATGCGGGTCAGGAGTTCCGTTTTTCTCTTTTGCTGGACTGTATTCAGGCTCTCCATGCTCGTCTTGAAGTACCCGTCATTCTTGAGACTCTAGCCAACCGGGTTCGCAATCTCTTTTCCGCGCGTATGGTTCTGGTGCTGGCAGGTGACGGAAGTTCCTTCCGGCTTCAGGCAGTGTCGGCGGAGGATCAATTTTCCGCGTGGTCCGATCGTGGCAGCGATGAGAAACGGCGACTCTCCTTCCTGGAACATGTAGCGCGCGCCGCCGTGGAAGCTGGGACAACAATGCTTACTCCCCTCCGTTCCCAGCAGTTGCACGATCTGGATTTCGCCGGGGCCACGGAAATTCTCGCCATACCACTGCGTACCGCCGGTTCCAGTCCTGCTGTGTTGCTACTGTGTTCCGGGCCGGAGCATCCTGTTTCCTCCGAGGAGAGCACTCTCCTTGCTCGTATCTGCAATACCGCCGCACTCGCCATTTCCAACGCAGAACTCTGCGCCGCCGCCGATTCGCAGGCGCGAGTCTCCCGCGAACTTCTGAATCTCAGCAAGGATCTGAATACTTTTTCACGGTCTTCTACCACGCTTGCGAGTTTCGTGGAGCAGGCGTCTGGAATTCTGGCCGCGAGTGCCGTCGCAGTTGCACTTCCGGTTGCAGGACGCCTTGAGGTCCGGGCCATCCAACCAGCCGTGAACCCGGAGCTGCTTCCCCGGCTGGCCGCAGCGATGGAAGAAATTCAGGGCCGCAGCTCCTCCCCGCTGGCCTATGGCCTTGCACACGATCTCTTGGGCGCATCCCTTGCCACCTCGCTCGGCTGGCATAATGTCACCATTACCAACTCCCGCGATGCAGATGGCAGCCTGCTCGCCGTGCTCTGTATCGCAGACCCGCCCAGCGCTGTCCCGCAGGTTCTCCCATCGCTCGTGGAGTTGCTGTCGCTTGCCGTCGCCAATGCCCGTCAGTTCACACGCATGCATGAGGCGAATCGCCATTGGATTGAGGTTTTCGACGCCATCAGCGATTTCATCCTCGTCCACGACTCCGAATTTCGTGTTCTGCGCGTCAACCGTCCGCTGGCCGAGTTCATCGGAGTTGCTCCCAAAGATCTCATCGGCCTTACGACCCAGGCCGTGCTCACGCTGGCTTCGGACACGTCCGGCCGCCAGTGTCCTTTTTGCTCTACCGGAAGTCACGGCGTCGACCAGTACGTACACCCGGCATTCGACCGCACTTACCTTGTCTCCACTTCGCAGATTGCAGGCGAAGCTTCAGAAAACCGGCAGACGGTTCATGTGCTTAAGGACGTAACCGACCGCGAGGAAGCCGAGCGCCGCTACCGCGAGCTGTTTGACACCATTCAAGAGGGGATCTTTTTCTCCACCCCGGAAGGCCGGTTCGTCGAAGTCAACGACGCCCTCGTGCGCATGCTTGGCTACCAGGCCCGGGAAGAACTGCTCCAGGTGGAGATCCCCCGGCAAATCTACTTTCAGCCCGAACAGCGTGCCCGTCTGGTTGCCGAACTGGAGAGCCGCGGCTCCGTACGCAACTATGAAGAGACCCTTCGCCGCAAGGACGGCGCGCTCATCCACACTCTGCAAAATGCCTTTGCAGTGCGCGACTCCCAGGGCCGTGTGGTGCAGTACCGGGGCCTGTTGCTGGACATTACCGAACAGAAAAACTTCCAGGCTGAGCTTCAGCGGCAGCGCGATTTCAATACCAAGATTCTCAATAACACCCAGAGCATGATTTTGGTGCTCGATCCGGCCGGCACCATCACCTATGCCAACCGCCGTTGCTTCGAAGCAGGAGGCTATGGTCACGAAGATCTCATCGGTCACCCGCTGCTCAACCTTATCCCTCCCGGTCGGCGCCACGTCCTCAGCGAAGCTTTGTCGGAAGTGCTCGCTGGAAAGCACGTAGACAACCTTGAGGTTCCGGTGCTTCTTGGGCAGGGCCGAGGCGGACAGTTCTCGGTCAACCTCAGCCCCATGCGCGACGAGAGCGGAGGCATCAGCAGCCTGGTGGTAGTGATGACCGACATTACTGATGCTGCCATGCTTCAGGCCAAGCTCACCCACACGGAAAAAATGGCGGCTGTAGGACAGCTCGTCTCTGGAGTGGCGCACGAGGTTAACAATCCCCTCACCGCCATTCTGGGATTTGCCGACCTCCTGCTGGAGCATCCCGACATTCCAGACAGCCCGCGTAAAGACCTGCGAATCATTTTGCACGAGGCCCAGCGCACCAAGCAGATCGTGCAGAACCTGCTTAGCTTTGCGCGCCAGATGCCTCCGCAGCGCGTTCCATTGCAGCTCAATGACATCGTGCGGCGTACTCTGTCGCTGCGCAATTACGACTTTGCCAGCCACGGCGTTCAGGTTGTGGAGCGCCTTCAGGAGCGGCTGCCCCAGGTCGTGGGCGATCCCCACCAACTGCAGCAGGTTTTTCTTAACATCCTCAACAATGCCTACGACGCAGTACGTGATTCCGGCCGGCCAGGCCGCATTGAAGTTTCCACAACTTCCCCTTCTCCTGGAGTGGTAGAGGTCAGCTTCCGTGACAACGGCAGCGGTGTCCTCTACCCCGACAGAATCTTTGATCCGTTCTTTACTACCAAGGAAGTCGGCAAAGGTACCGGTCTGGGCCTGAGCATCTGTTATGGAATCCTCCGCGAGCACGGAGGAGAAATCACCTGCCGCAACAATGCCGACCAGGGAGCAACATTCATCGTACGGCTTCCCTTAAACGCTCTTCCACTCGAATCCGGCCCGGCAGCCGGGCGCTCCCAAACTAACGGAAGCAACCACATCGTCGCTTCCGGACCTCATGGCGATTCAGGAGGTTCAGTATGAACGCAGTCCATGCCAGTACGAATTTTCGATATCCGGTCCTTGTCATAGAAGACGAGCCTGCCGTCATGGCTTTCGTGCAGGCCGTTCTGGAACGTGCCAGCTACCAGGTCGTCGCCGTAGGCTCGGGAGTCGAAGCCCTTTCGCTGCTGAGTCAGGGATCGCCTTTTCTCGGTGTTATTTCCGACATGCGAACGCCTGGTGGAGTCGATGGCGCCGATGTGCATGACTGGATCTCCCAGCATCGTC
>JBFXAV010000310.1:0-4476 GCA_050183935.1 Candidatus Korobacteraceae bacterium
CATCTCACGTGGCAGCTGCCGGGTGATACGTGCCAGGCGCTCACGGACCTCTTCTGCTGCTACGTCGATGTCGCGATCCAGGTTGAAGGTGGCCATTACAAACGTCAGGCCAGGCGCGGAGACCGAACGCAACTCGTAAATTCCCTGAACGGTGTTGATCTGCTCTTCCAGCAGCTCCGTTACCTGCGATTCCATTTCTTCCGGCGTGGCACCGGGCAGGAGTGCAGAAACGCGCACGGTTGGCATCTCGACCTGTGGAAGCCGGTCGACCGCCAACTTTGTGTAGCTGACAACCCCGATCACCACCAGGGCGAGAATAATCATGGTGGCGAAGACCGGACGCCGAATGGAAACATCTGCTAGCTTTTGCACTTATGACTCCGGTGTGACCGGTTGCCCAACGTTGATGTTTGCTGGTGTTGAGATTACGGACAGATCGCGGGTAACTCCAGATAGCACTTCCACCATGCCGTCCTTGCGCCGGCCGAGCTGCACTTGCCGCTCCACCGCTTTTCCGCCGTCGACCACCAGTATCTTGTCAATTCCGGCGAAGCTGGTCAGGCTTTTCTCTGGAACCGCCAGTGCCGGGTCTTCCTTCTGAACCACAATCTCTGCTCGGGCAAACGAGCCGGGCCGCAGCCCGGGTTGGTACTTGACTTCCGACTCCACAATCACCATACGACCTTCCGGGGTGATTGCAGGACTCATGCGCTTTACTGTTGCCTCATGCCGAGTGGGATCCCCTTCAACTACAAACCGCAAAGACTGACCGGGTCGCACCACGGAAGCATCTCGCTCGGCGACTTGCAGCCGCAGCCGCAAGGGATCCATGCGCACCAGGCTGAGTACGGGCGCACCCTCATTCAAATACTCTCCAACATTCGCGATCTTTTGCTGCACACACCCACCAACGGGCGCCCGGACCATCGCATCCTGGAAATCCTGACGCGCAATCGCCACTTCCGAACGCCGCTGAAGCACAATGGCGCGCCGGTTCAGAACTTCCTCGAGCGCCTGCTGATATTGCGCCTCGGCAACTCCGAAGGAAGCCATTGCCGAATCCAGTTCAGCTTTGGAAATGATCCCCTGATCGTGCAATTCCTGGGTGCGGTCCCGCCGTAACCTGGCTTCCTCCAGCACTGCCTTTGCTTGTCTGGCGGTTGCAGTCTGTTCGGGATTCAACCCTTTCACGTCTCCACCCGGCGAAATGCCAAGCCTCGCCTCCGCTTGTTCCAAGGCAGCTTCGGCCTGTTGGACTCGCAATTCAAGATCCTGCGGCTCGAGGCGGGCCAGTACGGTCCCCTGTGCGACGCAACTGCCAATGTCCGAGTGAAAGGCCTGGATGCGGCCGGAAACCTTCAAGCTGATCTGGGCCTCTTCATCCGCCAGCAGCGAACCCGTTGCCCCCACGGTGCGCTCAAAAACAACACTCTGCGGCCGCACCACGGAAACTCGTTGAGGCTGCCCGTCACTGCCTTTTCCGGCTGACTTCGCCGAGGTAGCTCCACAACCCGCGAGCACGGCGGCAGCGAAAATAGGAACAAGAAATTCGAGGAAAGATGGAAATGAAGCGCCCTTACGAGTCAGAGAAAAATAACTTCTTCCAACTGCATTGGCGGCTGTTCGCGGATAACGATCTTCTGACACGCAGCCATTACTCCTGGGAATCCTCATATGGTAACACGCCCGACGCGAGCAATAGAGAGGAAATACACTGTTTATAACCACTTATGGGGAAGTCTCAGCTTCGGGTAAGGCTGTCGCGGCTCTCGGGAATGCTCGTGCGGCTGCTGTCCAGCCACCACGCCCAAAGCACAAGCAGCCACTGAGCCATTCCCACCCAGGCAACCGCTTGCATTCCCGGCGGCGGTGGCCCAAATGCACTTCCCAGGTAAATTATGAAAAGAACCGACACGAATACCCAATACCAAGCGTGCCTGGCTCCGCTGTTAGACCGTCGGGTGCGGGCATACGTGAGCACGCCCCAGACAAAAATTGCGGTTTCCAGAAGCAAGGTCCCGACGACGGAGTTCCACAGTCCCAATCCGGCGTACCATCCACCACCTGGCCAAAGAGGAAGGTCGGGCCGGTGGACAATGAAATCGAGTACCCAATGGCTAACTACCAGCGCCGCGATCACGACCGCGAGCCTCCCGCGTCGGCGTAGTAGGAAGTATGCCGCGCCGGCCATGATTCCCCAGCCCACCACCATTAGGAGACTATGACTGTAGGGATAGTCGTAGAAGTCTAGCGGAGTGAATCTGGTGATCCCCGGTGCAATGGCTGCATGCTCAATGCCCAGCAGCAGGAACCCCGGCCAAAGCAGATCCAGAAACTGTGCCGCCGCCACCAGCATTCCGAGCGAAACACTCGGCGCGACGCGCTTGGCGGCCATGGCTACCGCGAAATGGCCGAGGAACATAGCGAAACTCCCGCAACACATTTACCACGAAGACCCGAAGGAACATGGGGTGCCGTGAGAGTAGTAGAAGACCTTCCAGTACACTTGGCCAGTGCAAACTATGCTGACTCGCCTGACTCTCCACGAGGCCTCCGCGCTGGTGCGCGCTCGCAAGGTTTCTCCCGTGGAGCTCACGCAAGCCTGTCTGGACCGCATTGAGCTGCTCGATCCCATACTGCACGCATTTATCACCGTGACGGCCGAACCAGCCTTGCAGCAAGCTGGCGCCGCCGAAGCCGAGATTGTCCGCGGTGAATGGCGCGGCCCATTGCACGGAATTCCGCTGGCGCTTAAGGACCTGGTCGATACCGCAGGTGTGCGCACCACTGCTGCCAGCCGCCTTTTTAAGGATCGCGTTCCCACCGAAGATGCGGAGGTTGTCCGCCGCCTGAAGGCGGCTGGCGCTATCCTGCTGGGAAAGCTTAACTTGCACGAACTCGCATATGGCGGAAGCGGGGTCATCAGCGCCCACGGTGTGGCCCGCAATCCCTGGAACCTGGACCACATTACCGGAGGCTCGTCCTCCGGAGCCGCCGCTGCGGTTGCCGCCCAGCTCTGCTTTGGGGCGCTGGGCACCGACACCGCCGGCTCCGTGCGGATGCCTGCCTCGCTTTGCGGAGTCGTGGGACACAAGCCGAGTTATGGACTGGTCAGCACTCGCGGCGTGCTTCCACTCTCCTGGAGCCTGGACCACGTCGGACCTATGACACGAACCGTGTCTGATTCCGCTGCCATCCTTCAGGTCATCGCAGGGTACGATTCCGCTGACCTCGCCAGCCGGTCTTTTCTGGTGGAAGACTATGGAACTACACTATCCCGCTCGCTTGCCGGGCTGCGTGTGGGACTTGCGTGCTCGTTCTTCTTTGCAGACCTTCACCCTGATGTCGAAGTTGCTGTGGAAAAGGCCATTTCCGTGATTGGGGAGATGGGTTGCGAGTTGCGGGAAGTGGAAGTTCCCGTGGATGCCGACCGCACCGTGCAGGCATGCGAAGCGTATGCAGTGTATTCGTCCAGATGGGAAGAAGTGGTGAGAGATTGTGATCCGCAAACTGTGGCGCGTCTCCAAACAGGTGTGGAGGTCACAGCTACACAATACATTTTGAAAAAGCGGGAATTAGACTTGCTGCGCAGGGAAGCAGAGCGCGCATTCGCTGATGTCGATGTTGTGCTCACGCCCGCGTCTCCGGTGCCCGCGCCACGCCGAGACGATCTCATGGCAAGCCCAGCACAGTTGCGCCCGCAGGAACTCGTACTCCTGAGAAATACGCGCCCGTTCAACGTGCTGGGAACACCAGCCATCAGCGTTCCCTGCGGTTTCACTCCCCAGGGATTGCCGGTTGGGCTGCAGATTAGCGGGCCTCCGGGGGGTGATGCGGTGGTGCTGGCGGTGGCGCATGCCTATGAACAGGCTACCGGGTGGAACCGACGGATGCCCGAATTGGAATTTGGTCGGGAATGAGTCCTCACTTCAGCAGTCCATAAACAGAAACGCGGTCTTTGGTCACCACATACACCTTCCCGTTCGCAACCGTGGGTACGGTGAACCGTACGAACGATGAGCCGGTGCCATCGCTTCCTTTCGTCCGGCTGTTATAGATCTCCTTGGAAACATCGAGCGCATCGTAAGCCCGAAGCGTGCCATGGTAAGGGGTGCCGTTGTTTCCGTTGTCGATTACCCAGACGATGCCGTTGCTTGTGCCGTTGGCTGAAACAGACGCCGTTACGCCGGGGAACCCCATGATCGTCGGGCTTTGCGCCACCGGTTTGGTGGTGAGCTTGCCATTTTCCAGCTTGAAAGCTTTTACTTTGTCGTTTTGTCCGCCGAAGTAAACATAGCCATTCCAATACGCCGGGCTGCTACGGACAACGTGGGGATCTTTTTCTTCCCGAATCGACGCACAATCAGTTCTTCCCGGGAATGCGTCACAAATGGTTTGAATCACGTTGCTGTTGTCACCCTCATGGAACCCACCCATATAGTCCCGGTCCAGCAGAAAGATAGTTCCGTTCTTGTC
>JBFXAV010000311.1:0-4463 GCA_050183935.1 Candidatus Korobacteraceae bacterium
CCAAGAAGGCCAGCAAGAAAAAGCACTAAGTCGCCAGCAGAAGTAATTCGCGTTTAATTCACAAGCTTGGCCTCTGAATGGAGGCCATTTTTATTTTCGGGAAAGCGTGTGGCTATTTTCTACCGTTCAAAGCGGCAAAGCTTCGCGCTTGCTCTGACCAGAAGGGTGCGTTGCGGATGGCGTCCGGCACGTCCTCTGGATTGGAGACTACAGTCCACATGCGGGCGTGGCGCGGGTCCATGAACTTTTCTTCAATGCAACGCTTCAGCAGGGCGATACAGGGATCGAAGAATCCGCGCGTGTTCACCAGCACGACAGGGTTGAGGTAAATGGCCAGCCGCTTCAGGGTAATGGCTTCGAAAAGTTCTTCGAGGGTGCCGCAGCCTCCGGGAAGCGCCACGACGGCGTTGCTACCAGTAAGCATCAGGTGCTTGCGCTCGCGCATAGTTTCCACTACCAGCAGTTCGGAGAGGCCGCTGTGCGCCCACTCCAGTTCCTGCATGAACCGCGGCAGCACTCCGATGATTCTTCCACCACGTTGCAACGCGCCTGCGGCCAGAGCTCCCATGGAGCCGGTAGCGCCGCCGCCATAGATGACGGTTGCGCCCTCGCCAGCCAGAATCTCTCCCAGCCGAAACGCTGCTTCGCGGTACACGGCATCACTCTCCTCGCTGGAAGCGCAATACACGCAAACTCTGTCGATGCTCATGGATTGTCCCCTCTCTGAGTTTGCCCGCTGGCCGCGCTTGCACGGGAAAGCACACTGGCCGCTGCCGCCTGGCCAGAAGCGATGCAGTCCGGAATGCCGATTCCACGATAGGCGTTGCCTGCAAGTTCCAGCCCTGGGTGCTCGGCAACTAACTTGCTGATACGCTCCAGCCGCTGCGAGTGTCCTACGGAATACTGCGCCATGGCTCCGGGCCAGCGGAAGACACGCGCGAACATGGGTTCAGCGGTGATGCTCACCAGATCACTCAGTTCCTGCCTCACGATTGCGAGCAGCTCGGAGTCCGCAAGCTCAAGCGCTGACTGGTTGTGCGCTCCGCCCAGAAAGCAGCGCAGCAGGGCCATTCCTGCCGGCGCGCGATGTGAAAACTTAGTGTGTACAAATGTGCAGGCCAGCATGTGGCGCTTTTCGGCACGTGGCACCAAGAAACCAAAACCAGAAGGAGCACGTGCCAAAGCTTCCAGCGGATATCCGAGCGCAACCGTCATCGATGAGCTGTAGGAAATCTGGCGCAGCTCGGAACCGAGGCCCCCGTCCACCCCCTCCAGTAGAACACCCGCCACGGGCGCCGGAGCGGCAAGGATCACCGCATCGTAGATTTCCATAGCCGACCGAGCGGAGATCACTCGCCAGCCGTCTGCTTCCCGGATCAGCGCACGAACCGAATTTAAGGCCTGAATCCAGGCGGGGTTTAGCCGGGAAGCCGCTGCGTCACTCAGTTGCTGCATACCGCCACGCAGCGACGTAAAGATGGGGCGTAGTGAGCCTTGCGGCTTTTTGGCCTGCTTCCGGAGCGCGAGCATGCCACGGCTCAGGCTGCCGAACCTTCGTTCCAACTCCACAAAACGAGGCAAAACTGAATTCGCGCTGAGCGTGGAGGAGTTGCCACCGTACACGCCTGCGAGCAGTGGGTCGGCGAGACGCTCTACCACTTCACGCCCGTAATGGCGCTCAATCATCTCGGCGACGCTCTCGTCCGACGTACCCCGAAGGGCATGGGGACTGGTGAAGTATTCCCGAGCCATGCGCAGCTTGGTACGGAACGAGAATAGAGGAGACATCACCACCGGCAACAGGCGCGTGGGGACCAGGAACTGCAAGCCATCCGGGATGGGCACGAGCTTGCCGCGCACTACGATGTAAGTCTTGCGAAGATTGTCGTTGGACGTGATGAGTTCATCGCCGAGGCCGAGTTGCCGGCAGTAGTCCGAGGCCCAGGATTTTTCCGTGAGGAAGGAATCCGGCCCGGCTTCGACTACGCAGCCTTCGACCTTTTCGGTACGCAATACCCCACCGAGCCGATCTGAGCTCTCCAGCAGGGCATATTCCAGTTGCGCGCCTTGGCGACGTGCATCTTCCAGAGCGACGGCGGCGCTGAGGCCGGAAATTCCGCCGCCGATGATCGCGATGCGCTGCGTTGGGCTTCTCCTGGATAAGCAAAGCGGCTAAAGCCGCCGGTACTACTTCATTCTTGAATCTTAGACCCAAAGGTCTGTGCCACCACCACACTGGCTCTACCTGTTAACCCGAGCGGGAGCGCTGCGGAGTCGAGGCGAGGCCTTGTCCGATTGTGCTCGTGAAGACGAAAACTGCATGGTCCCTCGACTCGCACTCACTCCCGTTGGTCGTTTCGCGTTCCTCGGGACGACAGGATTTGGGTGCTTGCTTCGTCCGGCGGGCTAAGCCCGCCGCTACCAAAGTTTTCACGCGCACTCTAAAGGTCTGCGCCACCGGAAGGTCGGGAGCTGGCAGGTTGCTACGTTCAATATCGTCTTAACTTCGGCTGGCGGATCTTTCCTCGATTTGCATGGCTGCCAAACGCGTGCGGGCGATGTCAGCGATAGCCTCCAGCAACAGCGGAGATTCATTCAACGACTCCGCTCTCCACAGGCGCATTCCCTGCTTGCCTGCGAACTCCTGGAATGCAATATCGATGTCGTACAGAATTTCCACGTGATCGCAAAGGAAGCCGATGGGCTGGACGAAAACTCCAGCGTGGCCTGCGGCTTTCAGTTGCAGAATTGTCTCTTCCACCTTGGGTCCAAGCCATGCCCCGCCAGACATGCCCTGACTCTGGAAAGCAAACGCCCAGTCTTCCGGGCGAAGTGACACCTGCTCTGCCACCAGCGTGGCAGTTTGCTTCGCCTGCTGCTCGTAGGGGTCGCCCTCGCTTATGGTGCGCTCAGGAACGCTATGCGCGGTAAAGATCACCGGCACGCGCCTGCCCGTTTCGGCGCAGGCCCTTTCCCATCCGGCGCTCAGGTTCTCAGCGAAGGCACGGACAAGCATGGGATGGTCGTGCCAGCTCTCCACGAAGTCCATTGGAAAAACGGTTTCGTTGCGAGTCCCCATCACTGACTTGCGATAAAGGCCTACGCTGGTACGCGAGTTCTGCGGAGCCAGACAAATCACCACGGCACGGGTGATGCCGTCGCGAGCCATCTGTTCCAGCGCGTCTGCGACGAAGGGCTTCCAGTTACGCATGCCCACGTAAACCGGGAGGCTCATGAGCCGGGAAACTCCTGTGGCCTGTGCGAGCGTGATGTCCGTGAGCGGCGAACGCCCAATGAGCGAGTAGCGGTGGGTGACTTCATCGATCGTGGCCGGAGGCAACGCGCGCCCACCTGTGATGTTCCGCAGAAACTCGGGAACATCCAGCGGCGAATCGGGGCTGCCGTGCGCCAGCAGCAGCACTGCCGGCTTGTCTCGATCTCCGCTCACTCGTCGTCTCCGAACCAGTGAACGTTCGCCTTGGTAGCGTACTTCGACGAGTAGTCGTGAACGAAGTCCACGATGGCCTTCACATTTTCCACCGGAGTCTCGGGCAAAATCCCGTGTCCCAGGTTGAAAATATGGCCCGGTCTTCCACCGGCGCGCTGAAGAACATCTTCCGTGCGGGCGCGCAGGTCTTTGCGTCCGGTGAACAGCAGCACCGGATCAAGATTCCCCTGAATTGCACCCTGAAAGTCGAGGCTTTTCCAGGCCTGGTCGAGCGTAATGCGCCAATCAACGCCGATTACGTCGGCTCCGGTTTCCTTCATGGCGGGAAGCAGCATGGAGGTATCGGTCCCGAAGTAGATTACAGGCGCGCCGGTGAGCTTCAGGGCTTCCATCAACTCCGTAGTGCGCGGCAGCACATAGCGCCGGTAGTCGTCTTCACTCAGGCAGCCGACCCAGGAATCAAACACCTGAATCACGTCCGCTCCGGCCCGAACCTGCTCGCTTGCATACAGGGCGAGCACCTTCACCAGCTTGCCCAGCAGTTCGTCCCAGTGCTCGGGCGAGCGGTACATGAGCTTTTTGGTTTCGACGTACTGGCGGGAGCCTCCGCCTTCGATCATGTAGCTGGCCAGCGTGAACGGAGCGCCGCAGAAGCCGATGACCGGTAGCTTCGTGCCGAAGTGCCGCGCGACCAGCTTTACCGACTCGCTTACGTAACCCAGATCGCTGCCACTCTCGTCATCGAGCATGGCGATGTCCTGGTGAGTGCGCAGCGGCTTTTCGATCACTGGGCCCTCGCCGCTCTCGAACCGGAAGGGGACACCCATGACCTCGAGTGGCAGCAGCAGGTCGGCAAAAATAATCGCTGCGTCTACACCGAGCTCTTCGGCAGCGGAAATGTTGACCTCCGCCGCGAGCTTGGGAGTCTTACAGATCTCGATGAGCGAATGCCGCCGCCGCAGTTCGCGGTACACCGGCATGTAGCGTCCTGCCTGGCGCATGAACCACACCGGGG
>JBFXAV010000312.1:0-4438 GCA_050183935.1 Candidatus Korobacteraceae bacterium
CTTTTGGAAGCAGGCGTGTATTCGGCAGGCTCGCGGCTGGTGTTTCGCCACCAGGGCAGGGCCATGGAGCCGATTGCAGGCCAATTTGTGATGGATTTTTCGCCAGCGAGCGGACGCATTGTCTCCTCTACGGTGGAGAGTCCTGCGACGGAGGAAACTGCGGCAGACTTCTTTGCTCGCGGTGTGATGTTGGAGGATGATCCGCAGGCCCAAAACGAAGCCATGGCTGCCTACACCAAGGTTCTGGAGATGGAGCCCGGCCACGCGGCCGCCCACATTAACCTGGGCACGCTTCATTACAATCGTCAGGACTACCGCATGGCGGAATGGCACTACCGTAAGGCGGTAGAGGCGGATTCACGTTATGCGCTGGCGCACTTTGACCTGGGAAATGTGCTCGACGAAACCGGACGCATTGAAGAAGCCGTGCTCTCCTATCAGGCAGCCCTGCTCCTGGCCCCTACCTATGCAGACGCGCATTACAACTTGGCACTCGCCTACGAAAAGCTACGTTCCTTCCGGCGCGCTCTTGTCCACTGGCGTGCTTATCTGCGGCTGGATAAGTCCGGTCCCTGGTCGGCGCATGCGAGGAACCAGGTGCAGCGCATTCTGCAAAACGACCAGCTCCAGGTAGTGTTTCGTCGCGACAAGCCCGGCGCACGCTAGGACTCGGGTGTGTCCGTTTGGAAGTGGAGTCCTGCACCAGAAGCTTGTCCACGCGCTTTTCTCATCTCCAATCCCCGGCAGTGTTCCTGGCCAGCGGGACTGGCCCAGCAAACCTAGCGGTAACAAATCTAGTTTCGCAGGATGAAACCGATGAGTTACGCATTTTCGGCCCGGCAAAGCGCTATCATGTCACCTGAGAGAAACTGCTGCATCAAGGCTTTGTTAGTTCAATTTTATTTAGCGCCGTCGCAAGACTAAGACGTTCGAAGACGTCTGGAATAATCATGAGCATGCGAGCGACACTCGAATTGCTGAGCAGGAACGTCGTTTTCAAGCGCAGTCTTCCTTCCGAATTCGATAAGACGCCCATCTTTGTATCTCCCGATTGTGGTCTTCGCTATCTCGGCTCTCTTCGCAAGATCGACCCGACGCTGCTTGCGCTAACCAGGCATTTTGTCAAACCTGGCAACGTGGTTTGGGACATTGGAGCGAATCTGGGACTTTTCTCGTTTGCAGCGGCACACTGTACCGGGAAGAATGGCTTCGTGCTGGCGGTTGAGCCTGATCCGTGGTTAATAGGTCTGCTGCAACGCTCGAACGACCTCCGACCGAAAGCAAATGCGTCCGTAACTCCAGTGCAAGCGGCGGTTTGCAATCACATAGGTACTGTCACCTTCCATATCGCGCGCCGAGCACGTGCATCCAGCTACATTGATGGAATGGGAAAGAGTCAGACCGGAGGCAGTCGTTGTGAGTTACAAGTCACTGCAACAACTTTAGATTCACTCTTGGAGCGTTTTCCCGCGCCGGACGTGATTAAAATTGACGTTGAGAAAGCCGAGTGCATTGCATTAAGTGGTGGAGTGCGGCTTCTCAAGGAGGTCCGCCCCGTCGTCTATTGTGAAGTAGCCGACGAGAACAAAACTTGGATCAGGGACCTTTTTCAAAAATTGGAGTACGATCTTTTCGATCCGGACGACCTCAAGCCAATCGAACAAGCTCTTTACAACACCCTCGCCATCCCTCGCGCCAGGAAGCACGCTTCCGCTGCGAATCTCGGTGACATGCCGCCAAATGGATCAGAGGTATAGGTGAAAAGAATCGTTTTAGCGCTTCTTCGCGCCATTGGGGCTCAAAATTTTATTGGTCCCATGCAGCTTCTGTATGGTCGCTCCACGCGAGTCTTTCTCAAACGGGTAGCGCGTCTCTACCGAGTCGCATCGAACATGCAATCCGCCAGCATGACGCCTCCCCTACCGATCAGATTACAGATCGAGACGACCGACATATGCAACCTCAAATGCCGAATGTGCACGCGCGAAGTAATCGAGGGTATGAACACCAAAACCATCGAGTTGGACCAGTTCAAGAAGACCATCGAAGAAGTATCTCCCTATTACGTGACTCTTAATGGTCTGGGTGAGCCACTTTTGGACAAGACCATCTTTGAAAAACTTGCTTTCCTTCACGATCAGGGAATCATGACTGCCATGCCGACAAATGGCAGCTATATTCGTGGTGAGAAGCTGGAACACCTTGCACGAAACCTTCCCGATACTCTTACATTTTCAATAGACGGTGCGACCCGAGAATCTTTCGAATATGTTCGTGTTCGTGGCGATTTCAACCAGATTATCGCCAACTATCACGCTTTATTAGAGCGATGGAGCGAAGGAAACGCACGCCCTAACACTCGTATTCAAGTTCTTTGTGCCCTGCAAAAAGCCAACTTGGGTGATTTCCGTCAGATGTACGTTCTTAAAAAGTCCATGCCCGAGGTGCATTCATTCAATCTGGCTCCGGTGTTTGACTATGATACAGAGGGCGGAACATTCCGACAGCTAATCCCCACCCGTGAAGATGTTCTCAAGGTTCATTCGGAGATTGATCAAGCGATTCGAGGAACGCAGGATCTCGACGAGCAGCAATTTTACAGCAAATGGCGATCGGTATCCTCAGTGTGGCTGAAAGAAAGGCAGAGCCAAGAAGGGACGTTGCATGAGAGCGCCTGCCTCGTGCCATGGTACAGCACCTACATTGATGCCAAGGGGCAGGTTTATCCGTGCTGTTATCTCCTCAATTCTCCTCATGTGATGGGCAACATCAACGAGGAGTCTTTCTCGCAAATCTGGCACGGAGAGAGATACAAGAAATTCCGAAATTCGCTAGTAACCGGAAGGAAAGAACTTACGGGATGCCGCACGTGTCCGAAGAATGATGATCACCGACTTCGCCAGCTTAACCTGATCAGAATTGCTCTGTGACGAGACGTCGACAACACCAACACCTATTGGCAGGCAGGGTCGTGCTGAGCTTGACCGTAATCCCCCCCCATGCCGGAGAAGGTCTCAGTATCCCCTAGACTAAGGGTTTGTTTAATGACGGTGTAGGAAGGCGTAGCTCAGTGGATAGAGCAGTAACCTTCTAAGCTGCGGGGTCGCAGGTTCGAACCCTGCCGCTATGCAGTGCAGCGCATCCTGCAGAACGATCAGCTTCAGGTTGTATTTCGTCGCGACAAGCCCGGCGCACGCTAGGACTCGGGTGTGTCCATCGGAACCGGGATCCTTCTCACCAGAAGCTTGTCCACGCGATTGCCGTCCATGTCCACTACCTCAAATACCAGGTTCTTCCAGGTAAACTGGTCGGCAACAACCGGAATTCTGTCCAACTGCTGAATCACAAATCCGGCAGCCGTGTGGTACGCGCCGGTATCCTCACCGGGCAAATCCTCGATTCCAACGGCCTTTTTCAGATCGGCAATCGGAGCGCCTCCATCGACGAGCCAAGACGAAGCGTCGCGCTGCACGATGTACGGCTCCTCAGCGGAATGCGAGGGCATGTCGCCGACGATAGCCTCCAGCAAATCACTGTCGCTGACAACACCCTGAACGCTGCCGTATTCATCCACAACGATGGCGAAATGCGTCGTGGAGCTCTTGAATCGCTCCAGTACGGTTAAAGCCGACATTCCTTCGTGAGCGACCAGTGGTTTTCGCAGGAAGTCGCGGAAGGAGCCGGAGAGTCGCTCCCCGGCCAATAAAATCAGGTCGCGGACATGAAGAATGCCAAGAATCTTATCCAACTCTCCGTCACAAACCGGATAGCGGGAGTGTGGCTCATTCTTGATTTCGTTGAGCACCTGGCTCATTGGCTCGCCCGCATCAATCCAGACGACGTCGTGACGAGGAGTCATGAAGTCTGTAATACGCCGGTCTGCAAGCTGGAAGACCCGCTCCACCAGTTCCTGCTCCGCCCGGTGGAAAATTCCGGTTTGCGCGCCGTGGTGAATCATGGCTCGAACGTCATCTTCCGTAACAGGAGAATCATTCTTTGGTTTGACCCGGAACAACCAGAGCAAGGCATTGGTGGATGTTCCCAGCAAGGAGACTGCCGGAGACGCAAGCCTGGAAAAAAACTGCATGGGCCGCGTCATCGCGGTGGCGATGCGCTCGGGAGCATTCAGGGCGATGCGTTTCGGTACAAGTTCACCCACGACCAGCGACAAATAGGTGATCCCCAGCACCACCAGCGCCAGGCCTATGCTTTCCGAATAGGGTCCGAGCCAGGGGTGGTCCTCCAGCGCGGCGGCGATCTGTTCGGCGATCGTCGCTCCACCAAAAGCTCCAGCAAGGACGCCGACCAGCGTCACTCCAATCTGCACGGTGGAAAGAAACGTATTCGGGTCTTCCAAGAGTTGCAGCGTGGCTTGCGCCTTGCGGTTCCCTCGGGCTGCAAGATGCTGCAGCCGCGGCCTGCGGGACGCCAGCAGTGC
>JBFXAV010000313.1:0-4431 GCA_050183935.1 Candidatus Korobacteraceae bacterium
TACGGGTCAGGCAACCGCCTCCGAGATACAACGAGCTATCAAAGAGACCGGGATGGTAGCCCGTCCTCAAGGCGCACTTGTGCCCGAAGTGACGTTTTGGGCGAAATATGGGCGCTTGCTGATGGCTGCTGTTTCAGCTGCGACCCTTGGACTGGCCGGGGTATTCACATTGCTTGCAGCGCCGGAAATGTGGATCGACGCTCTGCTGGGAATCTCGCTGGTCACAGGTGGGTGGTTCATCGCGCCGCGTGGGTTCCGTGCTGCACGCGGTGGCATTCTGGACATGAACTTCCTCATGTCGATTGCTGCTATGGGCGCCGTCTTCATTCATGAACTCGGGGAAGCAGCCTCGGCAATGTTCCTCTTCTCGGTTGCGCAACTGCTGGAGGCCCATTCCATGGACCGCGCCCGCAGCGCGATTAAAGCGCTAATGGACCTGTCTCCTTCGGAAGCGACTGTGAAGCAGCCGGACGGAAACGAAAAGGTCTTACCTGTTCAGGATGTTGGCATCGGGGATGTTGTCATAGTCCGGCCCGGTCAGAAGATTCCGCTCGACGGAGTGATCGTCGAAGGCGAGTCGGCGGTGGATCAGGCACCGATTACCGGCGAGTCCATTCCAGTGGACAAGGCAGCAGGCGCGGATGTCTTCGCGGGCTCCATGAACCAGCAAGGGCTACTCGAAATTCGTGTCACAAAGCTCGTTGAAGACACCACCCTGGCGCGAATCATTCATTCCGTGGAAGAAGCTCAAGCAACACGAGCCCCGTCGCAGTCTTTTGTTGACCACTTTTCGCACATCTACACACCTTCCGTTGTTGCAGTGGCCGTCCTGATTGCAGTCTTGCCGCCGGCGGTGGGCTTTGGCACATGGGGCGGTTGGCTGTACCGTGCTTTAACCATGTTGGTGATCGCCTGCCCTTGCGCGTTGGTTATCTCCACGCCGGTTTCCATTGTGAGCGGATTGGCTGCTGCGGCACGCGGCGGAGTGCTCATAAAAGGCGGCATTCACTTGGAGAACGCTGGACGGGTCGATGCAATTGCGTTCGACAAGACGGGAACCCTTACAAAAGGAACTCCGGTCGTCACTGACATAGAGGCGCTTAATGGAATCCCAGCAAGCGAGGTGCTGCGGCTGGCGGCTGCCGTAGAGCGCGGCTCCGAACACCCGCTGGCACGGGCAGTCATTTCCGCGTCCGAAGCAAATAAGCTCGAGATACCCAAAGCCATTGGATTCGAGGCTATCGTAGGTCGCGGCGCACAGGCACGTGTGAACGGCAACCTTCTTTATGTCGGCAGCGAACGACTTGTTCACGAACTCGGGATATGCACTCCTCAAAGCGAGGCATTGCAGCACAACTTCGAATCCCAAGGGAAAACGGCCCTGATTCTAGCAAGCGAAGCAGGACCGCTCGGCGTAATTGCCGTAGCCGATGCTGTTCGACCAGAAGCACGAGAGGCCATCGGCCAGCTTAAAAGCATAGGGGTCAGGAAGCTGTTAATGCTGACAGGCGACAACGAACTCACGGCCAGATCTATCGCAATGCAGACAGGAATCAGCGAACACTATGCAGGATTGTTGCCGCATGAAAAGGTGGCAATCGTCCGGAAACTGGAAGAACAGGGCCACAAAATAGCTTTCGTAGGAGATGGCGTTAACGATGCACCGGCGCTGGCTAGCGCCACTGTCGGGATCGCAATGGGGGCCGCCGGCACGGATGTTGCGTTGGAGACTGCCGATCTCGCCCTGATGGGTGATGACCTCTCAAAGCTAGCCTTTGCGGTCCGCCTGTCCCGAAAGACTTTGGCTGTGATTCGGCAGAACCTCGCCTTCTCTATTGCTGTGAAGGTCCTTTTCCTGGTTCTTGCGCTGACCGGCATGGCCACATTGTGGATGGCCGTTGCGGCCGATATGGGAGCCTCGCTTGCAGTGATCGCGAATGGCCTTCGTGTACTCAGGATGCGTTGATGCTGAAATCTACGATTGCCCGGCTCTTGATAGTCGGGATCATGGTAATGACCGGCTGTACGGCAGCACGTGAGGGACATCGACGTGGCTACCAGCGCTACGACCAGCAGTTTCTCATTTGGGCCACCGACCATCTCAGAGATGACCTGCGCATAGCGCGCTCATGCCCAGGGAAGCGGATTCGGCCGGAGCTACTGTCGTTCTGTGCCTCCCTTGTAGCAGATCAAAGCCGCGAGCACGATGCAATGGCCAACATGCTTGCATCGTGGTACCAGAGGACCCCTCATCGTGATCCTTATCCTCTCTGGATCGAGAGGCAAGACGGAAGAGTTTTTGAGGAGAAGTTTCTGGAGGGCATTCTCCGCGATCACCGTGAGCTTGCGAAGGGGGCGGCGGAATGTGTGAGGCGAGCCGAGCACCCGGAACTCGCGCAGCTCTGCACGGAGATCACGAAACACAGGGAGGCCGAGGCGCATGCAATGGAAGAATGGAATTGCCGGTGGTTCAACAAATGCTGATCTTTAGGCCGTCGTTTTCGATCCCTTGCCTAGCCTCTTAGATTGGTTGTCCCGCCCAAGCACCGGGGCGCAGCTAAAGACGCGACAGTTGCAGTGGAGCTTCCTGCCCTTCCAGCTTCTGATAGTGGTGCAGTTTGAATTTTTGGCCCGTGGATTCGATCCCATCTGCCGGAACATAGGTCATGCCAAAGGACCGCAATAACACCTACTCTAACCGCCAATCCGAGGCAAGCAAGAAGAAGACGTGTCCTGAGTGCGGCCATGAGTTTTAAGGCAATGGGTGGGACGGCATTGATGCCACTGGAAGGCGCGCCACGAAAATCATGTCCTACGAGAAGGCTTGGGGTTGCTCCAAGCTGGGCGGTATCGCCGCCGGAAAGAGGACTTCAGCCAAGCCGCTGCCCGGACTGTGCGGGAGGTGACGAAGAAAAGCTGAAAGTGCCTTGGTCCACCTTCGGCGGGTAGAACAAACCCACGATAATCCAAGTGCCTGGGTGCTGGTGAACAGTCCCTACATAAAAATGGGTGTCGTATTTGTCGATCATCTCTGTTTCATAACGCTGGCGGAACTTTTCCTCCCAGTTGTCGCCGTAATCCGTCTTCCACTTGCGCCAGGATTCGGCCATCTCCCAATCTGTGCAGATAATCGTGTGGCCGCTCGTGCAGGCGTCATCATCGCACTGGAACTTGTATTGGAACCTGAAGGGAATTTTTTCGAGCTGTTGTTTGGGCTTTTCTGCGAATAAGTGGCCCTGCTGCAAGATGGCGAGCTGCGCCGGAGTCCACTCTGCACCATCAGGAGTAATAATGAGCTTTTCGATTTTTCGGGGTCGCACGATTCCAAGTGTTGGAAATCCATTGGCGTCCCGCTGTTTTGCGAGACAGCACAAGCAATGTGCGCGCAACGGTTCAATTATGTCTTTTCGCGCCCGCCATCCGTGGTCGGTGGGCAGTGGGCCGGTAAGGATTGTGATTCCATCCTGCGCAAGCTTATAGCTCTCCGGGCGCGAGTCTCTCGCTTTCATGACCGTGAGTTCTACCCACTGGTATCGGCGGAATTGTTGCTCGGCAGCGAGATAGCGCCACGGTACAGGGAAGAGTCTCAGCCACTCGCCTTTATCAGTTATGGCAGCCGTACAGGACACCTCGGCCCCATTCTTGGCCGGAGTGGGATAAGTGCGAACGACGATCAGCGCCTTCTTCTTTTCCGGTGGAGGCATCCCTACCTCATAGATCGAATCCCCTCATTCCTAGCTGCTCAAGCGCAAGCGAGAGCCGGTGGCGGTGGCATTCTTGCGGGTCTATCTCTGTACACATGAGGGCCAGCGGGTGCTCAAAGCCATTAAGAAAAAAGTGCAAATTCCGGCCTAAGAAGTCAGCGATTACGTGCTCGTCATACCAATCCCAAATCACGTCTCGCGTGCCGGATTCGATGGCCTTTGCCCGAATGTCACGCGGAACACCCAACTGCGGAAGGTGTACGTAAGCGATCCCGTTCTCGTAAAGTAGCCGCGAAAGGTTGGCTTTACTCAGTTCAGGCCGATACATGCTTACGGGATTCTGACGAATATCCACAAGAGTGCGAACGAAATGCTTTTTTAGTGCTTCTATGATTTCGGCGGTCTTTCGGCCCGCATAACCGAGCGTGAAAAAATCAGCACTCTCAAGCGAGCGGCAATCATTCCAAAAACCTTTACTCTCAACCTGGCGCTTCGCAGATGCACTCGGAAGGTTCAACCGATTTTCCTGGGGCATGTTCACAGTCTAGCCGACCTTCCACTTGATGATGCCGTGTGCATCTTTGTTCCGCTTGAGGCCAATATCCGTTTCTAGTCGGTGAACCCATTTATTGTTCGGAAATTTCTCGGGCAGTTTGGCAACGGTTCTGATCTCTGTCCATGTGAGTGGGCCAGAATCCGTCAGTACCTGCCGAATCTTGTCGCGGAA
>JBFXAV010000314.1:0-4406 GCA_050183935.1 Candidatus Korobacteraceae bacterium
GAAGGAAAGCGACGAAGGAGGGCACCATCTGACGGAAGCTGGACTTCGTGCAATGCCTGCTGAATCTGGTGATCGCCCAGCGAGCGAGTCCCACTGGCGTGCGCCTTCCATGCTTCGGCTAGTTGCGTGCCGATGCGCAGCGCCGGATTCAGTGAAGACGCCGGGCATTGCAGCACCAGCCCAATCTCACGTCCGCGAACCTCGCGCATTTCGCGCTCACGAAGCGCCAGCAAATCCCGGTCGTTGAACATCAGGTTGCCGTGCACCTTGCCGCGATGGTGGTCGAGCAGGCGCAGCAGGGCCAGCGCGAGCGTGCTCTTGCCAGCGCCGCTTTGGCCGGCAAGACCCAGAATTTCTCCATGCCGGACTTCCAGATGCAAATCGCGCAGCACTCCGGGGCGCTGCGGGTAGTCCACAGAGATATGAGCACAGAGCAAGGGCCGTGAGTTTGGCATTCAGTGCTGCTTCTGTGGCGCAGATCCCAGCGAGAGCCACTCTATATTCCAGAATGTTTCCGGACGCAGCGGAACCGGAGTTGCGCCGTGCACCCGCGGAGAAACTGCCGCGAGCGCGCTCTTGTTGATGAGGTACAAAAATGGCGATTGCTCGACCACGATCTCCTGTACACGATCGAAGTGTTGCTTGCGCGTGGCTTGGTCCGTGGTGGCTGCCTGAGCTTGCATCAGCCGGTCCAACTCGGCTTCCCATGTTGTTTCCGGCGCCGGCTGGCGGGGACTCCATTGATGGTTTTCCCCGGAGCTGAGCCAGATGCTCATTTGCGCATTGGGATCGAGTTCAAGGTTTACCATGCCGAGCAGGCAAGCTTCGTAGTCAAAGCTCTGGGTGAAGCGTTCAATGAGAGATGGGAAATCGAGCGTGACAATGTTTACTTTGACTCCAATCTGGGCAAGGTCCTGCTGGATCATGGTGGCCATGCGCTCTCGCGACTTGTTCCCGGAGTTTGTGACAATGGAGAACTCCACGGCATGGCCCTCGCGGTCGCGCAGCACTCCATCGTTCAGGCGAAACCCTGCATTTTTTAGAAGCTCGGTGGCTTGCGCCGGAGCATGCGCCAGCGGAGGCAATTTGGCGTTGAACCATGCCTGATTAGCCGGAGATACCGGTCCACGCGCTGGCCGGGCGTGAGAACCATAGACGATGCGCGCCAGGTCTTCCCGGTTGATTGCTAGCGAAATGGCACGGCGGAAAGCCTGCGAACGGAACCACTGCAGCTTGTGCGAAGCCACCGGTGACTTTGGCGCCTGGTTGAACCAGAGTTGTTCGGAATCGAGCGATGGTCCCAGGTCGCGCACGGCGGCCGGGAGCGTGCGCGAGAGCCGGTCGTAGAGTTCGCCGTCGAGCGAGTTGATGACGTCGAGTTCGCCGCGCTGGAAGCGCAAGGCCTCTATGTCCCGGTTCGACTGAATTTCCAGCCGCACACTGTCGAGGTAAGGCAATTGACGCCCACTAGCATCTTTTTTCCAGTAGTTAGGATTGCGCTTCAGCAGCACATACGAACCGGCCTTGTGTTCGGCCATGAAGAACGGGCCGAGTACGGCGAATTCCTTGCGTGGGGATCGCGCGGAAAGGATTGCCAACTGGTCGAAAAGCGCTTCAATGCCCGCAACGGGCTGTGGAAAGAGGATGGCGACCTGCAACGGCGCGAGCACCTGAGTTTTAACCGTGCCCTTGCCCATGTGGAAGGAATCGGCAGTGGGTGAATGAATCTCCGGGTCCATGAGTTGCTTGATGGTGTAGGCAACGTCCTCCGCTGAGAACGGCGTGCCATCGGAAAAGTACACGCCTGAGCGCAGCGTAAAGGTGATTTTGCGCCCGCCCTTTTCGACCTCCCACCCGGTGGCAAGTTCCGGTTCTAACTGCTGGGTCTTGCGGTTGACGCGCAGCAGCACTCCTCCGGTGAGATAACGGACTGTCTCGGAAGCATCGTCGCTGACCTGCAGCGGATGAAACGTTTTTGGTTCTGAGCGCAGGCACATGCGGAGTTCCCCGCGAGGTTGCTCGGACGCGAGCAAGGGAACCACAAGCCAAAGCAATAAGAGAGAAGAGACGAGCAGGCGGCGCTTCAAGAGTTCACCTCCCTGGAGGTAAGGACGAGCTGAAAGCTCGTGACTACGGTTATCAGCAGAAGCAGGCAAGCCAGCTTCCAAGGAGCTTCGGGGTAAACAGCAAAATCCTGGAGCTCGCGAAGCAAACTTCCCCACGAGGGCAGGGGTTCGGCAACTCCCAGGCCCAGAAGTCCCAGGTTGGCTTCGGCGAGAATGAACACAGGAATGGAAATCCAGAACTGCGCGAGCATTACCGGAGCCATGTTGGGGAGCACATGCCACAACAACAGGCGCGACCTCCGGATGCCGGAGGCGCGTGCCTGCAAGACAAACTCCGAGCCCAGGATGGTTTCGACGCCGGCGCACAGAATGCGCGCCGATGCCGCCCATCCGAGCAGCCCCAGGACCAGGAACGTGACCATTGCGGAAGCCATTGGTTCCAGGTCGAGCGGGAGAAGCGCGCGGATGGTGATCAGCAGGAACAACCACGGCAGCGAGAGGAACAAGTCCACCAGCATGAGGCTGAGTTGACGAAATGTGCCCCCGATAAATCCTGCCACTCCTCCGATGAGTGCAGTCGCAAGGGTTGCAACCAAAGCGGCTGCGGGTGCGAGCAGCAAAGAAACGCGCGTGCCGTGGAGCACGCGTGAGAACCGGTCGCGTCCAAGGGCGTCCGTGCCCAGCAGGTGCTCGCGGGAGGGCGGCGCATTCGGAGCATCGCGGAACTGCCGCGCATAGTGCGCAGGCGCCAGAATTCCCGCACCCAGGCCGCAGGCTGCGATGATTACCAGCACGATGCAAGCCGCAAGCCGGGTACGTTTCACAAGCCCCTCCTCGCCAGGCTTGCAGGCAGTGCGTCGCGAAACAGATCAGAAGCTGCATTTGCCAGCAACGTCGCCAGTGATACCAGCAGCGTGATGCCAACCAACAGGGTGAGATCACGCCCTAACGCTGCCTCCCATGCCAACTGTCCCAGGCCGGGGATGTCCAACAGGGACTCAATCGGGATTGTGGCGCCTATCGCCATGCTCACAGACACTCCGGCAAGCGCACAGGTTTGGCCCAGAGTTACGGGCAGCACATGAAAGGCGAACAGTCTGCTGGAGCGCAGTCCTCGGGCGCGCGCAGCCAGCACATGCGGCATGTGCTGAGCTTGCAGCAGCAGGTTGCGGCTATAGGCGAATATTTTGGGGAAGACCACGAGCGTAACCGCCAACCATGCGGGCGCGCTGAACAGAACGAATGCGAGCGCGAGTACAGCCACGGGCAGGCACAGGAAAATGCCGCTAAAAATGCCAGCGCCGATCTCGAAAGAAGTCCGGCGAAACAGGAGGACTGACGTAGCCAGTCCCAGGCCAAGCATCCAGCCGGCCAGCAGTCCCAGTGCAACCAGCCTGCCGGTCACGGTGATTCGTTCCGCGATCAACTCCGCTGCTGGACGATGGAATAGTTGCGAGCGGCCCAGATCACCACGAACGGCTCTCGCCAGGTAGTCCGTGTAGAACCTGACGATGTTGCGGTTGCGGGCGCGCTCGGCCCGCAGGGCCTCCACACTTTCCTGGCTCAGTCGCGGATCCAGCTGCGCGCCGTCAGACTCGAACCCTGGCGCCATCCTGGCCAGGCATGCCGCCAGAAATGCCGCTAGAAGCGCGGTTCCAATAATGCTCAAGGCGCGACGAGCCAAGGTTTTGATCACGACTGGTTCCGTTTCCGTAAGCTGCGGGGTTCACTGCAGCACATTGCGTTGTTGACCGTTTTCAATTCACCGCAGCGCTGGGGACGGCATGTACACCCGGTTGCGGAATAGGAGCACCAGCACCGGTGGAGTGATGAATTCCCTTGCCCAGGTACATGCGCCGGTCGGCGGCAGCGAGCAACTGTTCAGCTTCCTTTCCGTCTTCCCCGAAGAAGGCAGCGCCGATGCCCAAGGACAACTCTTCGCCCGAGTCTCCCGCAGAGACCAGGCGTCCAGCTGCGGCGGCACAGTCGTTCAGGCGTGCTGCCTTCTCCAGCGCGGCCTCCTGTGTCAAACCAGGAATCACCAGTACGAATTCGTCTCCCCCCATGCGCGCCACATAGTCGTACTCGCGACACGTTTCTTTAATCTTCTGCGCGAAGACTCGCAGCACGCGGTTGCCTTCCAGGTGTCCGCAGCGATCGTTGATTGCCTTAAATCCATTCAGGTCGCAGACGATCACCGCAAGGCCGGTGTTCGTGCGCTCGCAGCGAGCAATTTCGCGGTCGAGGTGAAGGAACAGCGAGCTAGCATTGGGCAGGCCGGTGAGATAGTCCACGGTGGCGGAATCCTGTGCCTGCGCATACTTCATGGCGTTTTCGATG
>JBFXAV010000316.1:0-4395 GCA_050183935.1 Candidatus Korobacteraceae bacterium
CTGGTCAAGGTCCAGCTGCGAACTTAGGTCGCGGCCAAATTCGAGCAAGGTGCGGCGGTAGTCGTAGCGCTTGCGGTAGAAGAAGCGGTCGAGCCGCTGCTGAATGTAGTTCTTGAAGGGATCGAACAGT
Source organism: Candidatus Korobacteraceae bacterium (assembly GCA_050183935.1). GTDB lineage: Bacteria > Acidobacteriota > Terriglobia > Terriglobales > Acidobacteriaceae > DASZRZ01. Next base: position 131 of record JBFXAV010000316.1, read on the forward strand.
AGCGCCGTGACCACGATGGCCACAATCATGCCTGCCGGTCCAGCACTCGGCACGCGCGTGTGAACAATCTCGGCCGCCAGTCCAACGGCGGCAAAGTAGACCGCAGCGATCGCAGCCGCGGCCGTGGTGTAGACCATGCCACGCTTGAAGATCAGGTCTACGTCAATCAGGCGGTACCGGAAGATGGCGTAGCCGAAGGTCAGCGGCAGGAATACCAGCGACAGTACGGAAACTTTCATCAGCGGCGTGGCTTGGGCGCCGCTCAGGTACGGGATCACATAGAAGAGGGTGAATGGGGCAATGGCTAGCATGGCCCCGCGTGTGACCCACTTCATCTGCTGCCGCAGAATGGGCGTATCCGCCTGCCGGTAGGTATGCCAGAGGACTCCTGTAGCCAGCAGGAAGAAGATCGTAAGGTACGACATCTCCAGCCGGTCCAGGTTGTACCGCAACACTTCACTGGCTGCCAGGAAGTGAATCACGGTGATGTGCGTGACCAGGAACACCGCCGCCGGAAAATAGCATGCTGCCGTCAGCCAGCGATGACGGCGGATCACATCCTTGGCGTAGGGGTAGGTGAGGACAAAGTGCAGGAAGAGCGCCGGCTGGAGCAACTCTGCCACGACGTTCGACCAGTAGATAATCCAGTCGAAGTCATTGAGCCGTCCGGTGTAGTGAAAACCGTAGAAGATGAACGAAACCAGGCAGAACAGATAAAAATGCGTAGACTTGGGTGCGGTCCAGCGCCGTAGCAGTACGTAAACCCCAATCCCCAGGTAAATCAGCGCAATGAAGCGCAGTCCCAGGTTCACAGAGCGGTCATAGGGAATCAGGATGACAGAGGCGTCCACGGGGACGTCCTCGCGCATGAGCTTGTAATTAACTTTGTTCCACGTGCCGGCGCGATACATCTGCCGGGTGAGGTCAGGGAATTGGGAAATCTCCTGCCCGTTGACCTCTCGCACCACGTCCCCGACCTTGATGCCGGCTTTCTCTCCAGGACCGTCGTGCTGGACGCGTTTCGCCTCCAGCTGTCCTCCCTGCTCCACCCACCAGACGCCGTCGTAGGGAATTTCGAACTCATGCTCCTTGCGCCAGTTGATGTAGCCAAAAGCCACCGCCGCGACTGTTACGATTGCGAGCAGTGAGGCGACAAACCGGGTATAGGACTCTCTCGTCATGGGCGTGAACGCAAGAGGGCGTCTCCCCCCGCTACCGGATGGAGTGCTCCGAGGCGGTACTTGCAAATTGAATGCCACGTCTACGCCCGCCCGGGAAAGTAAAAAGCTACTTTCTGAGCTACTTAGCCGATGATATCAGTCAGTCGTAAGCAAAGTTACAAGATTTGGAATTTACTATACTGAATTTTGTATGTTGCACTGAAAAAAGTTCTTAGTGCAATAAAGTTAAAACGGCCGGGGAATAAAGGAAGTCCGGATGGTTAACTGTTATCTAAACCGGATAAGACATCATTAGGCTGAGGAAATCCAGGAAGTTTATGCTGACGGCCCGGCGATTCAATGTTGGAGATTCAAGCTGTGCCAGCACGTCCGGCGCGCAACTGCCAAGAATTTCCCGTACCTCTGTCTGGCGCTCGTATCGGGCCTGGCGAGAAAAGAATTTCGCTGCGGCTCGCCGCGTTTGGCAAGGAGGCTGTAACTTCCCCCGAGTGTCACGCTTCGACTGCAACTTGAGAGAGTCCATTGCGGGCTCCTGTTGGGGTGAACTCAAGTTCCAATCGGAAATGCGGACAATGGCAGCGCGGATCCGGGGATCGGCGGATGTAGTACCGGGGAGGTCACGAATTTGCAGAGCTGCTGCAATCGCCACTCTCTCGTCTCCTTGAAGCGCCGCGGCTTCCATTTCTAGAAAAAGGGCTTCGAGTCGAATTTCGGCCTGGTCGCTGTTACTGGCACGCAAGGCCGCCTCGGCTTTGCGCCGAGCTTCCTCCAGGTCTGACTTTACAAACAACGCTTCGCGAGCTTCACTCAACAACACCTGGACAGAAGTAGCAGCCGAGGGACCTGTCTGGCTGGCTGTCGCTGTCCCCTGGTTTTCCGCCGGTGCAGGCAGTGCCAGCCAGACAGTGGCAAAGACCACCACAATGGAAAGCGGAAGCCACTTTCGCCGTGCCGCTGCCCGGAGAGAGTTTGCTTCGGGAACATTCTGCGTGCGATTCATGCTAGCAGCGCCTGCTGGGTACTGAAATTCGCCGTGGCCCTGGCCTTGATGGCGGGCCTTCTTGGCGGACTTATTCCAGGCGGAATAACTAGTGTGCCCATTGCGAAGCTTAAAGAGAATGAACCGAAGCGCCTAGTAACGTTTGGGATTAAACCTTAGATACCTGTCCGCACGGTCTCTACAATGCCGCCGCATCCCGGAACAGCGCTCTGTGCAGGGACAGCGTGCTGCCCTCAGGGCGCCGGCTTGCGTACCTGCGGAGAACTGGCGGTTGCGGGTTTGTCCTGCTCGCTGCGCACCACTCCGTTCTCGTCGATATAAAACGCCGGGTGTTCGGGGTCGAACTGCGCGGGCACCAGCTCTGCGGCGTAGCTCGTGCCATCGGAGTGGAAGCGCACGGTGTACTCTCCGCGCTTGGGTTGGGCCATGCGCTTGGTGAAGGAGCCCTGTCCCACGAGCGCCGCCAGGCTGGTGGCGTAGCGACCGTTTTTCTTCTGGTACTCCCGTTGCGCGGCCCACAACGTGCGCAAGTATCCCGAGGAAATCAATTCAAGGCGTGCGCGCGCGGGCGAGGGGCTTTCCTCTGTGGACTGGGAGTCCCCGGAGTGGCTCTGCGACGGCTCATTCTGGGACGGTTGGTTGTTGGCGTTCGACGAAGCGTCCTGCGCCCAGGCAACTAGCCCCGTGCAGGCGAGAAATGCTGCGATGAGCACAACTACCATTACCCATTTTGGAACCAAGATGCCTCCACTAGTACACGGCCATTCGGACAATGGGGGAACCGGTTTGCAATCTTCCGCTGCGCGAGAAATCCAGCTATGCTACGCGCAGCCTGGCTCGGAATCGCAAGCATATTCGATTCGCGCCGGGTTTCCGAGCGGAATTGCATTTTGTTTTTGTACGCGAATGCTCGCCGCAGTTCGCCCGGAGGGGAGATTTCATGGCAAAAGCAGTGCCCACGAAGAAGCCACGCATCCGCATCGCCGTGGTGGAAGGCGATCCGCTCCGCTTTATCGGGTTCCGCGCCCTGTTCGACTCTGAGCCGGACTTTGAGCTGGTGGCTTCCTCCATGCAGCAGATTGTTACCGCCACCAACATCGATCTGGTGTTGTTAGGAAGCCATGCTGGGCTGAATCTGTTTGACGTAATGGCAAGCCTGAAGGCGTCGCGTCCCGACCTGCGCATTATTGTGACTGGCTCTGGGGCTGATGACGAAACCATTCTGAAGGCGCTTGCCGCGGGGGCGAAAGGTTACGTGGACGAAGCCGCAAGCCCGGAAGAATTCGTGATGGCAATGCGAATGGTCAATCAAGGGTCAGTATGGGCGCCGCGTCGCGTACTGTCGATCTTTATCGAGCGCGTTACCAGCTCTCCGGGACGCATCTTTCCTGCCGGGCACGTCACCTTTACCGACCGCGAAAAGGAAGTTCTGGAACTGCTGGTTGCAGGTCGCTCCAACAAAGAGATCGGCTCGGTCCTGAACATCGAAGAGCGTACGGTGAAGGCGCACGTTGCCAAGCTGATGCGCAAGGTAGGAGTCCAAAATCGCATCGCGCTTTCCGTGCATGCGATTACGCACTCGCTGGTCACATCGAAGTAACCGCGCTATATGCGGGCGTGAGCGAAGCGGAAGCCATAGGCAAGCTGAGTGGGAGCCCGCAGCGGTCATCCTGAGCGAAGCGAAGGTGTTCGCATCCCGTTGGCTCTCGTGAGCGAGCCAAGAACCAAAATCCACGAAGCTTGTGTGGCGGCGGACGCCTCGTCCGCCGTTCTTTCGTTCGCGGGCCGTTTCCAATTTTGAATTTGGTGGCTCCGCACACTTGCTCGGCGGAGACGTAGCGCAGCTACGTCTCTACACGGGCCGCCTCAATCCTCGGTGGCTCCGGTGGCTCGGTTCCTTCTTCCAGTGCCTCCTGCCACATCATCACGCACCCACGCAGCGGATTCAGCCGCAGACCGGCATAACCTTCTTTATAGCCTGCCAGGTTGCGCGAGCCACGCGCCAGCAGCGAGCGTGCCCCTATTTTGTTTCCGGTGGAATAGTGATGGAGAGCAACGGCAATCTGAATCAGCCCTTGCAAGAA
>JBFXAV010000317.1:0-4366 GCA_050183935.1 Candidatus Korobacteraceae bacterium
TCCTGGGTTTGCGCCAAAAATTTTAACGTACCAGGCTTTGATCTCCGGAATGTCGACAGGAGAATAGTGAATGTGATTCATGCTCACTGGAGTTGGTAACGCCGGTTCGCCATAAACTTCAAGCCGAATGCCGTCGGGAGCGTTGAGGTAGACCTGGTTGGGATTCTCCGTCGGGTCGATCTTGATACCGGCAGCCTTCCATTTGGCGAGGGACGCCGGCCAGTCTTTGACTGTAAATCCGAAGTGGTTGACGATGCTCCCGGCGGGAGGTCCAGATGGTTCCGCCTTGCTCAGCAAGATGAACATGCCCGGAAACTGGATGAGGTCGAGAGGACCATTCTTCACAAGCGTGCCGCCCACGGTAGTCCAGAATTGCTTGTGCGCGTCCACATCCCTGACCGCAAGATGGATGTGCCCCATGGTGACACCGATCTGGTTTGGCTCGGCGAGCTGCGCCATAGCTGGCACAACCCAAAAGACGAAACCGGTGGCTACTAATATGAGGCGTTTCATGGGGCGCAACTATACCAGCGTCCTGTCGCGACGAAAACAGGGGTGTTCAAGGCGAGAAGCTACATTCATTCTGAAAGCAAAGAAGATTTCTAACGAATCCTGCCTCCGAGCTCAAGGCGCAGGATACGGTTCGATACTCTTACCCTTTTCCGAAAGATAAGCAGCGAAACGATTCCCCTTCAGTCCTTTGAGGCCTGCGACTACGAGAGATGCGTTAAGCTCCGCGGCAGCCGGGGTGGTGTGCGTGTGGTCCTGGGGAAAAAACTCCTTCACTTTTTCCTGGCCCATTTTTTCATATTGATCTGCGATGGCATTGGTAAGGTCCACAAACTGTATGCCTGTCGCTTCCGCGATTTCGGAGGACCAGCGGCTGAAATTACCGGAACCCCGCTCCACCTTGCCATCTTGCCAGATGTTCCGCACGGTTAAGGAAAGAACGATTGGAACAGCCCCTTGTGCTTTTGTTTCAGCAATGAATTTACGCATATACCATCCAAACGTGTGCACAACTTCGTGGTTCTCGTTTGGCAAGATAAATTCCTTCGATTCCTCGCCGAGGCCGGGCAGGGAACCACGCGCGCGTCCCTGGTCCGGTGGGCCTCCATCATTGTGACCGAATTGGATCAGGACAAAGTCGCCTGGCTTCAGATCATTGCGAACACGTTCCCACAGTCCTTCGGTCAAGAAGGTTCGGCTGCTGCGCCCGGCCCGGGCGCGGTTGATCACGTTGATTTTGGCAGCGTCGAAGTAGTCTGCGAAAGGGTCTCCCCAGCCTCGGTGATTGGCATTGTTGGCCGTTGAATCGCCAATCACAAAGATCGTGGGCAGCCGGGGATCGACAGGAGTCGATGTCTGCGCAAAAGCAGAACATAGTCCAGAAAGCACCATAACGGCGACTGCGAGCGTCCGGATCAAAGTTCGTATGAAAGTGCTCATACCCATAGAGTGCTGGCCTCTCTTCCAGCGAATGCAGCTAACGTCCCGCACTGCTCCGCAGCTTGGTGCTGGGAGTGGCATCCGCCTCCAAATCGCCGAGCACAAACTGTATTCCTGCCAGCATGAACCTCGACATATTGGCGTCCTGGTAGAACGCCGGCCAGTGTCCCAGTGATGTGAAGAAGACGCGGCCTTTGCCGTAGTTCCGGATCCATGCCACGCCCACGTCCTGATTCTCGCCGCACGCGGAGCACTGGGTCATATCCGTCTTGGAGTTTTCGATGCTCAGCAGGATGTGGAGCCGGTCGCGGGAGTAAGCCGGACGTTCAAGAAAATAGTATTCCTCCTTCCATTCGAACTCCTTGTTGGGGAAGCCTGCGGTAATCGGGCTGCCAGGATCATCCACCTTGAGCGTGGCCGTCTGGCTATTGGAATCCACCGTAGCGGGCGGCAGCTTTCCGCGAAGCCGGGGGTCGCCTCTTCCGCTGAACAGCCTGGCCCCCAGCATGTCTCCGAACTCGGGCCAGTCGAGCGCGGCAGCAGCCAGTCCGTGATAACCAGCAAGGCCTCCGCCTTCGCGTACGAAGCGCAGCAGCGAAGCACGGATCTCCGGGTCCACGAAAACCTGGCCGACCGTGTTGTTGAAGAAGATTGCGTCGTATTCACGAATCTTGGGGTACTTCAAATTTTCCACATCGTTGGTGAACACCGGCGTGAACGCCCCGAGTTTGTTCCCCCACAGTTCCATGGACAAATTGGCGTATGCCCGGGAGGCGTGCCCGCCATACGCAACTTGATAATCCATTACCAGGACCCGGTGCGCTTTTTTGGGCTTCGCCGGAGCTGAGGACGGAATCGCTGCCGCAACCGCAGCACGCTGCTCATCGGTGAGTTGCGTGGGATTTTGAATGGGAGTGTCGCGCGCAAGTTGGGCTACACGCTTGCCGGCAACGGGCAGCAGCGCAGTCTCCAGAGCGTCCAGAGACTTCGATATTTCCACCACGGCGTCGCCCGCTTTGCTGGGTTCCACTACAACGAATGTGGGCCTGACGCCGGCGTTGTCCAGAGCCTGCAGGAAGGAAGAATCCACGGTTCCTCGCAGCCGCATACCCACGACTCGGTCTTTCAGCGCCGCCAGCGCATCTGTGGATTTGGCATTGAGCCCCCATTTAGCAACATCAATGGAAGCGCCGATGCGGGGACTGGTTCCCTCCACCGCCTTCAGCAGGGCGCGGTACTCGGAAGGGGCCGAGAACGCCACGCGCAACTCGCTCTCGCCTGCCATGCGATCCACAAGCGCCAGAGATGCAGGAGGAGCGCCATCCACCACAATGGTCATCGCGCCCAGCGACTTGGCGAACTCGAACAAATTGCGCGCCTCGGCTTCATCCGTGGGTAGCGCCGGCACGCGATATGCCGCGACCCGTATCGACTCCAGGGACTTCTTGGCCGCAGTAGCGGCATCCGTTCCGCCCTTGTAATCCAGCAGGGAGCTTGCGATTTCGACCGAGCCGGTATTCACGGTGCTGGCGTTATGACCCGTAAGGGGAGTCCGGTATTTCTGCAATGCGTCGGACAGGTTGGAGCCCAGGCTCGCAAGCGGAATGGTAATGAACCACGCCACCGGTCGCACCACGCGGCTTCCTCGCGCGTTCTGTCCAACTTCGCCGAAAATCGCAGGCGCAGCCGTGCGCAACTGTCCCCATGTTTGAGCGCTTACCTGTTTGGGCCCCCGGCCTTGCGCGATCAGCGTCCCCGCCAGGGCAACAGTGACACACAACCATTTCATGAGTTTCATGTTCTTCCTTTTTCTAATAATGCGAGCTTTGTGAATTTTTATTTCGCCCGAGCACCCTAGCGCGTGGCGGCATCTGCCGTTTGGGGGGACGCGTCCGCTTCAAGGTCACCGAGAGCAAACTGCAACCCGGCAAACATAAACCGTGCCATCTCCGGCGTTTCAAAAAGATAAGGCCAATGTCCCATTACTGTATAAAAAACCCGGCCCTTCCCAAAGTTTCGAATCCAGGCAACAGGAACATCGTCGTCCCGCGAGCAGGTGCTGCACTGGCTCATGTCCGTGCGCGGAAAGTCGATGCTGAGCAGGACGCGAACCCTGTCGCGGGAAAATGTCGGCTTTTCGAATGTGTAATATTCCTCCAACCACTCGATAGGCTTCCCTCCGAGGTGTTCGGTTAAGGGATGGCCGGGAACCTCCACCTTCAAGGCCGCTTTCTGCTGATCGTTTTTAATGTCAGGGTAGGGGCGAAGCAAAGGACGCGCGCCGCGGGATTCCAATCTTGCTCCCGTCATGTCGCTGAACTCGCTCCAGTCGAGCGAGGCGGCTGCAACCCCGTGAAAGCCAACAAGTCCTCCGCCTTCGCGAACGAAGCGAATCAGTGACGTCCGCACCTGGGGATCGAGAAATACCTGCCCCACGGTATTGTTCAGGAAGACGGTGTCATATTCCCCGATCCTGGGGTACTTGAGATTTTCCGGGTCGTTGGAGAACACGGGGGTGAACGCCTGTGTTTTCGTTCCCCACTGCTGTAGCGCGAAATTCGCGAACGGCACCGAAGGATGGTGTGGATGACCGATGCTGAGGTCCACCACCAGAACCTTGCGGGTCTTACGCGGTTTTGCCGGAGGATTGGCTGGGACCGCCGCAATCACCTTGGCCTTATCCTGTTCAGAAATCTTTGCCCAGCCCTGGGTGGGAACCGTCCTGCCGATTTCCGCGAGGCGGGCCGTCGCCACCGGCCGGAAGGCGTCCTCAAACGAATCCAGGGCTTGCGACAGCTCCAGCACCGGGTCACCAGGGCCGTTGTATTCCACGGTTACGAACAACGGCTTTACGCCTGCGTGGTGGATAGCCTGAAGCATGCCCGAGTCGATCTTGCCGCGCAGCCGTATGCCCAGG
>JBFXAV010000318.1:0-4347 GCA_050183935.1 Candidatus Korobacteraceae bacterium
AAAAGTACATTTTTGAGCATTTCGGCCTTTTCTTCTGCATTTCGCGTAAGGTACAGAGACTCAGCACGTTGCGCGAGTTCAACAATTCTTTCGAGTGACAGCTCTCTCGCCCGCTTTAGGGGAACAGAGCACGACTCGAAAGCACTCTGCAAAGCCCGTTCTTGTTCCTGCCATTCATTCATCTTGCGGCCCCAGAACTCTTCCGAGATGCGCCCGTCTAGTTTGTCCTCGTATGTCTTGTCCATGCGAGTGCGCAGAGCCGCTAGCTGTTGTTTAAGCGCAGCAGCCTGCTTTTGGCGTTCCGCTTCTACCCGCTGATGATCGGCTTCGATGGAATTGACGATGGCTTTCGCAATCGTCTCGGGAACATAGATGTTGCTCATGACTTCGCCAAGCATGTCCAGCATCTTCGGTTCCGGAATATAGGGAAGTTCGCATTTTCCGTGACCATGCGAGCAGCGGCAGTAGACGTATTTGCCTTTTTGCATCTCCATCGTGATCGTGCAGCCACAAATAGCGCAGCGCAGCAGACCCGCGAGCGGGAAATCGTGTTTCCGATATTTCGGCTTGTTGTGATTGCGAAAAGCCGCCTGCACCCGATTAAAAAGACATAGATTGATGATCGGCTCGTGTTTGCCCTTGTATTCGATTCCTCTCCAGGTGAAATACCTGATGTAAAAGCGGTTTTTCAAAATAGTTTCGAGGTATGCCCTGGAAATTTGCGTTCCCGATTCTTTTCGAATGGCGATTCGCAACGAACTCAGCGAGAAATTCCCGCTGGCGTACATTTCAAAAAGCCGCTGAACCACTGGCATGGTTTTCGAATTGACATCAATTGCCCGAGTGACTCGGTTATTTAAATATCCGAATGGAGCGTGACCGGGAAAGATTCCCTGTTCAGCCTTTTCCCGCATTCCTTTCAAAACTTCTTCCCGGAGATTGCCGCTGTAGAAACGCGCTTGGGCCAATTCGATATCATGCGCGAATTTCGTCTGCGGACGGGCATTTTTTGAAATCACCATCCCCGTCTTTACACAGTGAATTTCAAAACCCAGTTCTTCAAATGCCGCTGCATCCTGGAGATTTCGATAAAGCCGGTCGGTTTTTTCCACAAGAACCGTGCAGCAATCCGGGGATTTTTTCAAAAACTTCACCATTTCCCCGAAATGCTTCCGTCCAGTCGTTTTCGCGGTTTCAATATCGACAAATTCATAAACAATTGTGAAATCGCTTTTATGAGCGTACTCCCGCAGTAGTTTTAGCTGTGCCGGAATTGAATAACCTTCTTGCTCCTGTTCTCGACTAGAGACGCGAGCATAAATAACGGCTTTCATTTGGTTGGCCTTTCTCTATTTTCCGATCTCGTGGATTTCGCTTTGGCTGCCTTATCCTTCGCCCAACGAGCCTGTACAGCTTTGCGCGCTCCCTCACTTCTCTCTTCCGCCGTAAGATTCTGGGCCCTTGTCTTCCCGCCGAGCGCACCTTTTTTCCTGAAATATTCACGGACATTGGCTGGCAATTTCATAATGCAGCAGCATACGTACCGGGTACATACGTGTCAAGCTTGAATTGATTCACAACCGAATCACGAAACATACGCGTAAGTTGAGCGACAGAAAGTTGTATCTCCGATTTGGGCCAGAACGCTTGCAGCGATTCAAGAATCCGCTTGCCATTCCCGTTTCCATAGCGAGTTACCAGCCCGAAAGCGTGCTGCACGTTGCCGCATTCATCGATGAGCGCCTGGAGCCCTCTTCCCGCTAGCCAGTCTCTCGTTGACCCTCTCCAGTGCTCCAATGCTGGTGAAATCATGGTCTCGTTGCTGGAAATGATCTGCATTCGGTCGAACGGATCGAAGTCGGCCAAGCTATAGAGCTTTTCGAAAGTGTCGATCTCCTCGGGAATTCTGTCTCCCCCGATTTGACGTTCCACCCGAGTAATGGTCGAATCTGGCGAGGTCACAATCCCTTGCCATCGTAAGAACTCGTCGAAGCTGGGCACATGTAGAAATCCGTACCGTCTCTGCTCTTTGTTCAACTCCATCCGTTGCAGCCCGGCATTGAAGCGCTCACGTTCTCGTCGAAGCCGGTTCCATTGCATTCGTAGTTCTGCGATCTTGTCATAAATGCGGACGCAGTTCGGCTTCCGTCCGGCATACAAAGTTTGAGACTGTGCTGTTCCCATCCCGATGAACTCCATCTCGGATGCGGATGACTTGTCAATTCGGCTGGCGAACCGTTTGAGCTGGAAGCGAGCATGATTTCGAAACCAGGAGACTGGCAAGCCGCAAACATCGACTGCGGTGTCGATGCGCATAACCCCAAGTTTTCGCACGTCAGCCTGAAATATCGCTTCCATGATCGAGGCGATTTCCGAAAGGCTCTTCTCGCCAGCATCAACAATCTCGACTTTGTGATTGTGCTCGCCTCGCTTGTATTCCAAATGAAGGATCGCATCCAGGCCGAATTCGTTTCGGAGGTCTCCTGAATAGCGATACAGACGGGAGGGTTTGAATGGCCCGACCGGTCCGCGCCGGAGTTCTCGGGCAATTGGAGACATTCTGGCAGAGAAAGGCGTCTGCGAAGGCACTCGCAGATCAAGTTTGTCCATCATCGGCTGCCCTTTGGGCAGCCCTCGACGGGGCACTCTGGTGGGGTTGGAAACGTATATATACGCGAGTTGCAGGCTATTAGACAGGGCCTGCAACTCGCTTCCGCCACTGGCGGCATGGTGGGCTCCGGCCCGGATTGCGGATCGGGAATCGGACAATCGGGAATAGATTCGGCTTGGGAATGTTCATTGGAATCTCGTGTTAACGCCTTCTGGGTGACTGTTAACGCCTCGCGGAAGCCTTGGGGCAGGTATGGATCGTGCCCGGAGCACAAATGGCTCAGACAGGCATTGCAAAATGAAATCGAGGAAGAGGATTTCTGACGCCGAGGAGTGATACCAACGGTGGAAGCCAAGAGAACATATGAAATCGCTGCTGGTAGTCCGCAAGAACCGCATGGCTTACCGGGCATCAGTAGCCTCGCGGTCCCAGCGGTCCAGCAGTTGAAAGAAACGAATCAGTTCAGAGAGGTCTTCAGGAGAGAGGTTCGGAAGTGCATCGTTGAGCGCGGACGGTGCGCGTCCCGCGCTCTCACCTAGTGGTAAGCCGCTCGCGCTATCGCGCTCGCGGCGTTCTTGTCTGGGGACTCCGTCCCCAGACCCCTGCCCGCTTTTATGCTGAGAAAGTAGGGGCGCTTCGCGCCCCTGAACAGGAATTGGAGGGTGAGCGTCTGATTTTCGGCCAGCTCTTGCTGAACGTGTTCGCCCTCTCAGCACCCGCGCGGATCGGTCAACCGCGTTCCGGGAATTAGTTAGGACGGCAGTTCGCTCACCCGTTCTTTTGCACGTCACCGTCATGCGCTCGCCCGCGATAACCGATGTGTTGGTTTTTCGCGGCTAGCGCCAACCTGCCAAAAACAGAAAAAACGCGCTATAACGGCGCATAACTATCAAGGTACCTGCCACCGCTACTTTTCGAATCGTTATTGGACTTAGCGGAAAAAATAAATTTTGTGTTATCGGTCCTAAAAACTATGCTCGGGCCTTCTTTTCAAGAGCAGAAGTTATTTGTGGAGAAGTGTGAAGCAACATATCTCGACAGCCCAGACAAGCAAAGCACGGGAGTAAGACTGTTCACCGACAGCCACACCTGTTGTTTGCGTAGGTGTATCGATTCTGATCGGCCCCCGATTTTCTGACACACAATGAAGGTGAGGTTTCCGGCAGAATCTACGGCCCGGGAGGGCGCACCCACGAATGCCTTCGTTATTTATTCCCACCCTTGCTGCGCAAGGATGGGGCAACCCGGCGGAGTGCCGAAGTTCTTGCACTGTGATAACGGATCAGAGTTCACCAGCCGGATGATGGACCTATGGGCCTACCAGAACGCGGTTCAGATCGACTACTCGCGTCCGGGTAAGCCGACCGACAATGCCTATGTGGAATCGTTCAATGGAACTCTGCGAGCGGAATGTCTGGACGTGCATTTGGTTCACCAATTTGACTGAAGCCAAAGAGATCATCGAGGCCTGGAGGCGGGAATACAATGAGAGTCGTCTTCACAGAGCCCTTGGGGATCGAACCCCGACTGAGTTTCACCTGGCAGATCGCTGTTGAGGGCGATCTGACAGGCTCACAAAACTGCGGAGACTCACCTTGAAGATGTAACAGAAAAAGGGGACCGCTCAACGAAATCTGAAATCATACTCAGATGTGCACGGATTTAGGCGAGCAGGTCACTTGACACGGAAGCCTCGGCTTACCTGGGCCACCCGCCATCGGCTCGGTTCAATCCAT
>JBFXAV010000319.1:0-4327 GCA_050183935.1 Candidatus Korobacteraceae bacterium
GACCTGGTATCTCACATGGTCTCCTGCGTGGACTCTCCCAGGCGCGTGGAGACATCGGTATGTGAGAAGTACAGATTAGCGATGGCATCGGAGAGCAGGGAAATCTGTTCCAAAACTTCCCGCAGCAGGTTCTCCAATCCGGTTCGCCGCTGACCCTCCGGAGTGGCGCACAATTCGAGAAGATCACAAAGCTGGATCGAGGTGCGCAGCTTCAGTACCCTGCGCTGATCCACGTTACGGCTTGGGTCCGTAGTATCGCGCGGCAGGGTTGCCAGGTGTTGCTCCACGGCAACGAGCTGGAAGGCGGCGGCGCGTGGGTTGGTTTCATCCGCCAGCAACAGGTCAACGACGGCGTGCGTCTCCAGGCGCGTAAAGTAGCGGCGCCGATAGGTGAGCTGGCTGTCGGCAATTTCAAGCACGGCTTCCAGCAGCATTGGATCGCCCACCGGCTCGACGAGGGTGTCCCGCAATAACTGGGTGACAAACGCAACCCGTTCGATGCGCCGGCCGATATCCAAGAATTTCCATGCTTGCCCGCGAACCATGGAGTCTGAAGCCAACCCCACGAATCCGGCGAAGCTGGCCACCAGAGTGTCGAGCAGGTCCGCGAGTTCCGCAGTGGGCTCGTTGGGGTTAATGTGAAAGTTGGTCACACGCATATGAATCTCGCGCAGGATTCTCCAGGCATCACTGGAGGTGCGGGAGCGCAGAATCCGCGCCAGCCCATGAACACAAGCGACGGTGCCGCGCAAGCCGTTTCCCTGGAAGTCGCCGAGCACTCCCTGCGCGAATTCCAGGCCCAGGCTGGTTCCATCCCAGGGCAGGGGCCCTTGCGGCCATGCCGCGGTCAGCACCGCAATGGCATGGCGATTGTCGGTTCCGCTCTGGTCTGTAGCCTGGTTCAGGATGCCGCGTGCAAGGCGAACCTGCGCCTCGGCGCGTTCCACGAAGCGTCCCAGCCAGAAAAGGTCATCGGCGATGCGGCTGGGCAGGTCGCCACCGCCGCGGCTGAGCGCGGCGGGCTTGCCTGCTTCCGGCAACAGCGTCACCGGGGCCACGGGAGCGTCGGAGAGAACCCATGTATCCTTGCTTCCGCCACCGCGTTGCAGCGAGACCAGAAGCGAGTCCTCCGCGTGCGTAATGCGAGTCAGCGCTCCGGACATCACGGTGTAGGAATCCTGCTGCGCCGCGAGGAAGGCTCGCACCACGAAGCGCCGTGGATGCGGTTGTCCATCGACTAGGGCCGGAGTGGTTCCCGCCATCACCTGTTCCTGAGCGACGTACTTGGATGGAGACGCCTGGATCCTGGCGGACAGTTCCGCAAGCTGTTCGCGCGTGAGGCTGTGGCCGAATATCGGGTCTTCTCCCGGCGTGGGGTAGGCCGATTTGACCACCAATCTCGGAAGGTTGGCGAGGACGTAGCTCAGCTCGGCTTGCTGGCCGCACCACCACGTTGGGACCGAGTGCAGCTTCAGATCTTCTCCCAGCAGGTGGCGGCACAGACTCGGCAGGAACGGAAGAAATCCCGGAGTTTGCAGCACTCCGCTGCCCAGGGCGTTGGCGACGGCAACGTTGCCGTCACGCACCGCTTGCAGTAGGCCCGGTACGCCGAGGTAGGAATCTGCGAACAGTTCCAGAGGATCGCAGTAGTTGTCATCTACGCGTCGCAGGATCACATCCACGGGCTTGAGTCCGCCCAGCGTCTTCAGGTAGACCTTGGCATCGCGGACGGTCAGATCATTGCCCTGCACCAGAAAGTAGCCGAGGTAACGTGCCAGGTAGGAGTGCTCAAAATAGGTTTCGTTGTACGGGCCCGGAGTGAGCAGGACCACGCGCGGAGAATCATGACTTGCTGGCGCCAGTGCTGCCAGCGACTCTCGAAGCGAAGCAAAATAGGGAGCCAGCCGCTCGACGTTGCAGTGGCGGAAGATGCCCGGCAGGGTCTGCGAAAGAACAATGCGATTTTCCAGCGTGTATCCGGCGCCGGAGGGAGCCTGCGTACGGTCCGCAAGGACCTGGTATTGCCCGCCAGTGGTACGCACCAGGTCGGCGGCGTATACATGCAACCAGCGGCCACGCGGCAAGTTGATTCCATGGCAGGCTCGCAGGAATCCGGGATTTGCCCAAACCAGCTCAGGTGGCAGCAATCCCCTGAAGATCGTCTCTGCCGGACCATACAGATCAGCCATCAGGCGATCGAGCAGTAAGGCTCGCTGCGTGAGTCCCGCAGCGACCTGATTCCACTCGATGGAGGGGATCAGCAGGGGGATCAGGTCCAGACTCCACGGGCGGTCGAGTCCTTCGGGATCGCCGTAGACATTGTGGGTAACGCCGTTATCGTGGATAAGGCGGCGGGCATGATCCCAGCGGCGTCGCAACTCATCCGATCCCAGATCGTCGAGCATGGAGACGAACTGGCGCCAGTGGGGGCGCAACGAACCATCCAGCGCCGCCATCTCGTCGGGCCGCGCAGGGTGGGCGGCGCAGTTCTCGGCGTAGCTCCTGGCGAGGGAAAGCGGGCGGCGGGTATCCACCACTCCCGGTGGGTTGGGTGCCTGCATGGCGATCTGATCTATCCCCGTCTCAAGTCCAAGGTCAGAGGGAAATCCTTGCTGATGCGTTCCTCTTCGACCGCCATTGGACCGGGGGTATGCCCGAACTTGAAAAACCTGGAAACACGACGGCTTTCCGCTTCGTAGGCATTCACCGGAAAGCGATCATAGCTGCGCCCGCCTGGATGCGCCACATGATACGTGCACCCTCCAATCGAACGCCCTGACCAGGTGTCCACAATATCGAACACCAGCGGCGTGTGAACCCCAATCGTAGGATGCAGGCATTCCGGCGGCTGCCACGCTCGGTAGCGTATGCCGGCCACAAACTGTCCATTGCGCCCTGTAGGATGCAGTGGCACCCTGCGCCCGTTGCAGGTGAGCACATGCCGGCTATCCACCATGCCATTCACGAGAACCTGTAGCCGCTCCAGCGACGAATCCACATAGCGCACCGTGCTTCCTGCGCCTGGTTCTTCTCCTAATACATGCCAAGGCTCGATGGCCTGCCTAAGCTCCAGCTCGATGCCGCGATGCTCAATCGAGCCGTAGTGCGGAAAGCGGAATTCGAGATGCGGGGCAAACCACTCGGGCTGGAAGGCATGGCCTGATTCCCGCAGTTCGCTCACGACATCCTCAATGTCCTGCGCGACAAAGTGGGGCAGCAGGAAGCGGTCGTGAATCTCGGTGCGCCAGCGCACCAGCTTATCGCGATAAGGCTGCTTCCAGAAGCGCGCGATCAAGGTTTGCAGCAGCAGGTACTGGGTAAGGCTCATGCGAGCATGCGGCGGCATCTCAAATGCGCGTAACTCCAGCAGTCCAAGCCTGCCGGAAGCCGATTCCGGCGCGTACAACTTGTCGATGCAGAACTCGGTACGATGGGTGTTACCGGAGGCGTCCACCAGCAAGTTGCGGAAGATGCGATCCACCAGCCACGGGGGACAGTTCCCTTCCGGAACCTGCCGGAAGGCCAGCTCCAGCTCGTATATCTGATCGTTGCGAGCCTCATCCATGCGTGGCGCCTGGCTGGTAGGGCCAACAAAAATTCCGCTGAACAGGTAGGAAAGAGCGGGATGGTTATGCCAGTAGGCCACCAGGCTGCTCAGCAGCGAAGGGTTACGCAGAAGCGGGGAATCGGCGGGCGACGGCCCGCCTACCACGATGTGATTGCCGCCTCCTGTGCCAGTGTGCCGCCCATCGAGTGCGAACTTTTCTGTTCCCAGGCGTGTCAGTCGTGCTTCTTCGTAGAGCGTTACAGTTTTGTGGACAAGCTCATCCCAGCAAGCCGCCGGATCGGTGTTGACCTCAATGACCCCTGGATCGGGCGTTACCTTGATTGTCCGAAGGCGCGAATCGTAAGGCGGGGTGTAGCCTTCGACCAAAACGGGGATCCCCAGCGTGGCGGCGGTATCTTCGACTGCGGCTACCACCTCCAGATAATCCTCCAGATAGCGCTGCGGAGGGAGGAACACGCGCAGCACGCCGTTACGCACTTGCGTACACAGAGCCGTGCGGATAATCCACGGCGCAGATTCTCCGGTGGCTGGTGGAAGGTTAGAGGGATGTGTGCGCAGCCGCTCTTTTACTATCGCGGGCCCCAGTTCTTGTTCAACCAAACCTTGCGGAACTCGCTCATCGGGATTCCACGTAGCGCGCGGCTGTCGCGCCATGGCCGTACGCTGCTTGAGCGGCGGGCGATCTTCCAGAGGGTCCTGTTCGTAGTGATACGGGTACTCCGAACGTGTAACCCAAGGAATGGAGTCCAGCGGCAAGCG
>JBFXAV010000320.1:0-4326 GCA_050183935.1 Candidatus Korobacteraceae bacterium
TGGAGACATAGAAATGGCAGATCTTCAGGCACTGGAAGAACAGATTGTAGGACTTTCGCTGCTCGACGCGGCCCAACTGGTTAAGAAGCTGGAAGAGCGTCTGGGTGTATCGGCGGCCGCTGCGGCCCCTGTGGTTGTGGCTGGCGGAGGAGCCGCTGCGGGAGCCGCCCCGGCGGAAGAAAAGACTGAGTTCTCCGTCATCCTTAAGGACGTGGGAGCCAACAAGATCAACGTGATTAAGGCTGTCCGCGAAGTCACCAACCTTGGGCTGAAAGAAGCCAAGGACCTGGTGGATGGCGCGCCCAAGCCGATCAAGGAAGGCGTTGGCAAGGACGAAGCGGAGACCATCCGCAAGAAGTTCACGGACGCTGGCGCGACCGTAGAAGTGAAGTAACCGGAGCTGGCAGCGCGGAGGTTTCGCGCCGCCACACGGAAAGGCGTATTCTGAATCGGAACCCCGGGTGGGTGCATCTAAACGGGCAGCGGGTCTTCCGGGCAGGATATCGATACAACCAGAGATTTCGGGAGGGATTGCCGGTCCCGGAATCAAGTCCAGTTCCCCCGGCCGCAGAATCGAAGCCAGGGGATTCGGGACCTTCAAGGCAGGCTGAAGATAGGCCAACGACAAACTGGCACGGAAAAACACAATTCAGCAATGTGAAGTGCCGATGGCGGCGCCCACGGGGAACTATGCCCTGGAGGGCGCGCCTTCTTGTCTGTTGGGTTTGTCGGATGGTTTCTGCCGTTCCGGGGTGCGCGGGCGCCCCTAATGTGTTTTTTTCTCCGGCGGCATGGCCGCTGGATTCCGCGTAAGTGCAGCCGATTGCTGTTTCAGTTTGGCATTCCGTCCTGAGTGGCGGGAAATGACGGACACGAAGCAAGGCAAGTGTGGCGCCGGCCGCGGGTACTTTCAGGAGTTCTCATGTCGAAGAATAGAGCCTTCCGCAAGCGTCTTGATTTTTCCAAAATTCCGGCAACGATTCAGATTCCGAACCTCATTGAGGTGCAGAAGCGCTCCTACGACCGGTTCCTGCAAATGGATCGCCTTCCCAGCGAGCGCGATGAAGCCGGTTTGCAGGCCGTCTTCCAGTCAGTATTCCCCATTTCCGATTTTCGTAACGTCTCCCAATTGGAGTTCGTGGATTACGCCATCGGCAACTGGGAGTGCAAGTGCGGACACCTGAAAGGTCTGCATCACCTGCGCACCACCTGCCGCAACTGCGGAGCAACGGTCATTACCGACCCCTTCCATCCCGGGGAAGTGCTTTGCCAGAAGTGCGGCACCTATAACGCCAACACTCCTGACTTCTGCAACAAGTGCGGCGACCCGGTGGGATTGCAGCTCAAGTACGACGTGAATGAGTGCGAAGAGCGCGGCATGACCTACTCCGCCCCGCTCAAGGTCACCATGCGGCTGACCATCTACGAAAAAGACCCTGAGAGCGGCGTGCGCTCCATCCGCGACATCAAGGAGCAGGAAGTCTTCTTTGGCGACGTTCCGCTCATGACTAACAACGGCACCTTCATCGTGAATGGTACCGAGCGCGTCATCGTCAGCCAGTTGCACCGTTCGCCCGGCGTGTTTTTCGAGACCGCCAACAACCGCACCTACTTCTTGGGCAAGATTATTCCCTACCGCGGCTCGTGGGTGGAATTCGAGTACGACCAGAAGAACATTCTTTATGTGCGCATTGACCGTAAGCGCAAGTTCCTGGGAACCATCTTCCTGCGGGCGCTGGGATTGCGTGCGGATGAAGACATTCTGCGCACGTTCTATACCGTGGATCGTATCGCCGTGCGCGACAACAAGCTGCACTGGACCCTGGAGCCGGGAATCGAGCGCCCCACCAACCTGCTCGGCATGAAGCTGGCACACCGCGTGTTAAACCGCTCCGGCGAGGAAGTTGCCCATGCTGGCCGCAAGGTCACGCCCGCCGTCCTGAAGGAGATTCAAAAGGCGAAGGTCACCGAAATTGAGATCGAGCCTGGGGACCTTGAAGGTGCATTCACCGTCGCCGACGTTATCGATACCAACACCGGCGAAGTTCTGCTCGAGGCGAATCAGGAGATCACCGCCGATAAGCTTGCCAAGCTGATGGAAGCCGGCATTGCCGAGCTGAACGTGTTCTTCCCCGAGCGTGACGATGTGGGCACGGTCATCAGCCAGACCCTGCGCCGTGATTCGGTCAAGACTCCGCAGGAGGCGCTGATTGAGATTTACCGCAAGCTGCGCCCTGGCGATCCCCCGACCCTCGACACCGCCACTGCGCTGTTCCAGGGAATGTTCTTTGATCCCCGGAAGTATGACTTTTCCCGCGTCGGTCGCCTGAAGTTCAACATCAAGCTGTTTGAGCGCGGCGAAGCCACCGACCTCGACAAGCGCGTGCTTGATCCAGACGACTTCTATGCCACCATCCGTTACCTGATCAAGCTGCGTAAGAACCTGGGAGCGGTGGACGATATCGATCACCTCGGCAACCGCCGTGTACGCGCGGTGGGCGAGCTGCTGGAAAATCAGTTCCGCATCGGCCTGGTGCGCATGGAACGCGCGATCAAGGAAAAGATGAGTGTCTACCAGGAGATGTCTACGGCCATGCCGCACGACTTGGTGAATGCCAAGCCGGTGATGGCGGCCATCCGCGAGTTCTTTGGCTCCTCGCAGCTCTCGCAGTTCATGGACCAGACGAATCCGCTTTCGGAGATCACGCACAAGCGGCGTCTCTCCGCCCTTGGGCCGGGTGGCTTGTCGCGTGAGCGTGCCGGTTTCGAGGTGCGCGACGTTCACCCCACGCACTATGGACGTATTTGCCCCATCGAGACTCCGGAAGGTCCGAACATCGGTTTGATCTCCTCGCTGAGCTGCTATGCGCGCATCAACGAGTACGGCTTTATCGAGTCGCCGTATCGCCGCGTAAAAACCGGCAAGGTCATGGACTACGTCACCGTGGTCAACGCTGGCGACAGCGAGTACCGCGTGGGCGATCACATTGAAAAGGCCGAAATTCTAAAAGCCAACGCAGAACTCAAGGAACGCCGCAAGCGTCCAGTGGACTTCGAACCGCACTCCTTCTATTTGTCAGCGTGGGAGGAAGACCGACACGTCATCGCGCAGGCCAACGTCGATCTCGACGACAAGATGCGGCTTGTGGCCGAACTGGTGAACGCTCGCAAGGCCGGCAACTTCGTGCTGGTGCCGCGCGATGAGGTCGACTACATCGACGTCAGTCCGAAGCAGCTGGTTTCCGTCGCCGCCTCGCTGGTCCCGTTCCTGGAGCACGACGACGCCAATCGCGCGCTTATGGGTGCGAACATGCAGCGCCAGTCGGTTCCGCTGCTCCGCGCCGAGGCCCCATATGTGGGCACCGGCATGGAAGGCGTGACTGCTCGCGACTCCGGGGCAGTTGTCCTGGCCCGGCGCAACGGCGTCATCGACCAGGTGGACTCCGAACGCATCATCGTGCGAGTGGAGGGCGAGCACCATCCCACGCAGCTTTCGCGTGAGGTGGGCAGCGATATCTACCAGCTCATCAAATTCAAGCGCTCCAATCAGAACACCTGCATCAACCAGAAGCCGGTGGTGACCAAGGGCGAGCGCGTGGTCAAGGGGCAGGTCATCGCCGATGGTCCTTGCACGGACAGTGGCGAGCTGGCCCTTGGGCGCAACGTGCTTGTGGCCTTCATGCCATGGCGCGGCTACAACTTCGAGGACGCCATCCTCGTCTCCGAGAAGCTGGTCAAGGAGGACTACTACACCTCCGTCCACATTGAGGAGTTCGAACTCGAGGCCCGTGACACTAAGCTCGGTCCCGAAGACATTACCCGCGACATCCCCAACGTCAGCGAATCAGCGCTGCGAGACTTGGATGAGAGCGGAATCATCCGCATTGGAGCCTCGGTGAAGGCTGGGGACATTCTGGTTGGCAAGGTCACGCCCAAGGGCGAGACCCAGCTCACGCCGGAAGAGAAGCTGCTGCGCGCCATCTTCGGCGAAAAGGCCGGTGATGTCCGCGATGCTTCACTCACCTGCCCTCCCGGTATCGAAGGCATTGTGGTGGACGTGAAGATATTCACCCGCAAGGGGCAGCCACCCGATGAACGTGCCAAGTCCATCCTGGAGCAGCAGGTCCTAAAGCTGGAGAAGAACCTCGCCGATGAGATTCGCATTCTCACCGACGAGCGCCTGAAGCGCCTGGAATCCATTCTTGGCGGCAAGGAAGTTCAGGCCGACCTCCACGACGAGCGCACCAACAAGCGCCTGCTTACCAAGGGCGCCATTCTTGACCGCGACGCCATTGAGCGCATCTCGACGCGCAACCTGAAGCGCAT
>JBFXAV010000321.1:0-4325 GCA_050183935.1 Candidatus Korobacteraceae bacterium
GCAGTACCTTTAAACCGGCGACAAAATCATTCAGTGCAGGCACATGAGCCAGCACGTTGTTGCCGATGATCAAGTCGGCTTTCCCATGCTCTTCCGCTACCTGCCCGGCCAGACCAAGTCCGAAAAAATCATTGATGGGAAGGATTCCCTTTGAGCGTGCCACCTCGGCCACATTTCCGGCAGGTTCAATCCCTAGCGCCGGAATGCCGCGGCGATAAAAAAACTGAAGCAGATAGCCGTCGTTGCTGGCGATTTCCACGACCCGGGATTGAGGGCCCAGGCTGAAGCGCGGAATCATTTGCTCCACAAAGGCACAAGCATGTTCTACCCATGACTGAGAGCACGAGGAAAAATAGATGTACTTGGAAAAAATATCGTGCGGAGTTGCAAACTCTTCCAGTTGCACTAAGAAACAGCGTTCACACACCCTCGTTCTGAGAGGGTAAAAGGGCTCCATCTGCTCCAGTTGGGATTCTCCCAAAAACGAATTTGCCAGTGGGGAGTAGCCAAGATCCAGGAACGGATGATTCAGGGGTGCATCGCAGCACCGGCAGGTGAAATGGCTTGGGTTCGCCTTATCGATAAGAGGAGCTGAGAGCAACGACATACGGCGCCGCCTGATAATTTCAACGTAATAATACAATGGTAATTTTGATTATAGCTGTAAAAGTATTTCGACATAAACAATAACAGTTAGTAAGAATTACGGAAGTAAGTGACTGGTAACATTTAAATAGGAGAGTAGCCTGTCCTCACCCCTTGGAGTTTTTACGTTATAATTAGCTTTTGACAAGCTCTTGGGCATAAACTTTTGAGTTCGCAACCGACGAGGAAAAATGGCTCAAAACAAGAAAAAAAGCGGTCGTCCCCCAAAGTTTGAGGAGTCTCGTCGTCCCGTTACCGTGACACTCCCGGAGAGCACACTGGAACGGCTGGCAACGATACACCCCGACCGGGCTCATGCCATTGTGAAAGCCGTTGAGTTTGTATTGGGACGGGAAGGGGTCCCCTCTGCGGATGTTGAATTGGCTGAAGTTATCCCAGGTGTGGGTGTCATCTTGGTAGGGCCGAGCAAATACCTGCGAAAACTGAAGTGGTTGCGTATGATTGAAGTCTCTCCCTCCCGCTTCCTTTTGGCATTCCCCACTGGTACTTCGGTGGATTCCCTGGAGGTCGCAATTTTGGACCTGCTCGACACTCTGGAAACCACTCACGAAAATGCCTGGGAACGATCGCTCCTGGAAAGGCTAAGGGACTTGATCCGCCCGTTGCGGCGGGAAGGCTTGGTTTCTAAGGCGGAGTTGCTATTCGTCGATACCGCAAAATCCAGGCTAGGCCCCATTCTTAGCTGTTGCGTGTACCAACTGGTTTTACTTGCGACGGAACTTCCAATCGTAGCCTGATTCCACTTCGGGTCCCCGACTTCAGAATCAGGGACAGCGCAAGACAAACTATCGTGCAGTTTCGACCAGCGAGTCGGCCGGCATGAACTTGGTGTTCCACTTGAGCACGGGGCGAATCACTCCTGGCATAGGTCCGCCGTAGTCACCGCGAGCGGAGTCTCCATCCAGCGAGTCCACCACCTGAAAAGCCACTGCCGGGTACTCCACGAAATGCGGGATGTGCGGGTTCTCTGTGCAGACTTCCGCGCCCACCATAATGGTCCCTTCCGACAGAAAATTGCCAGGAATCCAGGCAGTGCTGGTGTAGCGGCCAGCGGGACGCGTTCGCTTGCGCCACTCCGGCTCAAGCCCAAGGCAAACAAACAGCATCATGCCTTCCTCATTGCGGAAGGTGAACAGCGGGGTGAGCGAGTGGCCGCTCTTGAGCACGTCCCATTCAATTTCAATGCCCACGGGCCGGCGGATATCAATGGCGTCGCTGATCTCCCCTGTATCGGTGCGAACGCGTACCCCGCGCAGCCGCACAATGTCATTCCCGGGAGCCTTTTCAATCTCCGGCCAGTCGCGCATCGCCGTGGTCCCGAAACCGGAGTCCAGATAGGCGGAAACGGTCTCGCGCGTGGAACCGTCTTTGCGTACGTAGCCACCTTCCAGGAAGATGGCGCGTTTGCACAGGCGGGTCACTGCCTGCATATTGTGAGAGACGAAAAGGACGGTGCGACCCTGGCCTCCGACTTCTTCCATTTTGGCCAGGCATTTCTTCTGAAAGCTGCTGTCCCCAACAGCAAGAACTTCGTCCACAATCAGTATCTCGGGCTGCAGGTGCGCCGCCACGGCAAACGCAAGGCGCAGATACATGCCGCTGGAGTAGCGCTTCACCGGTGTGTCGATGAACCGGGAGACCTCGGAGAACTCCACGATGGCGTCGAAGTGCTGCTCGATTTCGCGTTTCCGCATTCCCAGGATGGCGCCGTTCAGGTACACATTCTCTCGGCCGGTAAGCTCAGGATGGAAACCGGTTCCGACCTCGAGAAGTGAGCCCACCCGCCCATAGATGAGGGCGCGACCGCGTGTCGGCTCAGTGATGCGCGAAAGAATTTTGAGTAGCGTGCTCTTACCGGCGCCGTTGCGGCCGATGATTCCGACCAGCTCGCCATGCTTGATGTCAAAAGAAATGTCTTCGAGCGCCCATATCGTCTCCGTGTTGGGCGTCCTGGGCGTGCCACTCAGCACGCGGCGAGTCCAGCGTAGGGGAGACGAAGCGGCGTGGACCAAGCTGTCGCGCAAGGTTCCGTACTGCTGCCTGCGTCCGATGCGAAACTGCTTGCCGATATTTTCAGCCCGTACTGCGATATTACCCATAAATCTCTAAACCACGTCGGCAAAGGTGCGTTCCAAATGCCGGAAATAATAGACTCCGCCCACCAGGAGGGCAGCGCTAACTGCTACGGAAATGGCGAGCATGGTTGCCGGAAAATGCGAGTTCCCCAGCAGGGCCCAGCGAAAGCCTTCCACCGCCCCGACCATGGGATTCAGCGCGTACACGGTTTGCCAGCGTTCGCTTAAAAGGCTGGTGGGATACGCAATGGGAGTGACGAACAACCACACTTGCAGCAGAAACGGCAGTACGTACCCGATATCCCTGTACTGCACATACATAGCAGACAACCACATGGAAATCCCCGTGGCCGCTACCAGAGTGAGCAGGAAGAGCAGTGGAAGCCAGACAACATTTCCGCTGGGAACCCGCCCATAGTAGGCAAGCATGCCGAACACCAGTGCCAGCGCCAGGATGAAGTCCAACACGTAGGCGCAAACCGCGGCAATGGGGACGATCAGGCGTGGAAAGTAAATCTTTTTGACGAGTTCGCCGCTGGTGACCAGGCTACGCGATCCCTGGCTCACGCCGTTGGAAAAAAATGTCCACGGCACGAGGGCGGTAAATGCGAACAGCGGATACGGCACTCCGTCCGAAGGCATCTTGGCCAGCCGCCCGAAAAAGATGCTGAAGATCACCATCGTAAAAACCGGCTGGATAATGGCCCAGGACGCGCCCAGTGCCGTCTGCTTGTAGCGAACTTTAATGTCGCGCCAGATAAAGAAGTACAACAGCTCGCGGTACTCCCAGATGCTGCGCAGCTGCAGCGATGCCCGGCCTTCGGTGTTCTGCACCACGATAGGTTCGAGGTGCGACTCGCCCATGGCCACCACGGGTTCGGACGATTGTGCTACTCCCTGAAGGTTCATTCCTGCTTCCGCTTCGGCTCCCTTGAACTTTGAATCCTATCTTGTTTGGCGCTGAATACCATGATGCCGTTGGTAACGGCTTTGTCCGAGGGCCCAGAACCCAGTCGAGGTCAAGGGCACAGCTACCACTTTAGGACCGGATTTGGCGCAGACCAACCCTTTTTCCCGATGCACTTGAATTGCCAGAAAAAGCCCATCTATCGGGGCGAAATAGCCGGAACTTCCGATGAACTCGGGGCGATTTTAGGAAGATTTCCCCACAAAGCGGAAGTGCACTTCCCTTTCGTGTGAAAACAAATACCACTTTGACCTTGGGCCTGAGGTACTCCTCTCAATAAGATACGACCAATCCAGGATGGAAAGCGCACTTTCTGGCACGTAAGTTGCAGGTAGAAAGGTTAAGATTTGCATACGCCACGCCAGCCTTCTGGCGGCTCTTCACCCATGTCTGAAACCTCTGCACCGCTCGTCAGCATCATCACGCCCGTTTATAACGGCGAGGAGTTCCTTGTCGAATGTATTGAGAGCGTGCTCGCCCAGACCTACCAGAACTGGGAATACATAATCGTCAACAACCACAGCAAGGACCGTTCGCTGGAAATCGCCGAGGAATATGCCCGTCGCGATCCTCGGGTGCGAGTGGTCACGGGCAAGGAGTTCTACAAGCGGGGAGTG
>JBFXAV010000322.1:0-4318 GCA_050183935.1 Candidatus Korobacteraceae bacterium
GTACAGATGTGCGCGGAAGTGGTCCGCAACGCCGCCGATCTGCGCGCCATTCCCTGCGCATCCGCCCAGCAGGTGCTGGAATGGCTGCAAGTGTCCGGCAAGCTTCTCTGGATCATTACAGGGAATCTCGAACCCATCGGCTGGGCCAAGCTGGAGGCCGCTGGACTGCGGGATTACTTCGAGTTCGGGGGCTTCAGTTGCCACCTGGACTTAAATGGCAAGAGGCTGGATCGTGCCGTACTGCGCTTCGAGCGCAGGGCGGAGATTCTTGCTCATGCCGTCGCGCAGGTGCGGGACCGGCTTGGAAGCTCCGCGAGCATTTGCGTGGTTGGCGATACTCCCAACGACATTCATGCCGCCCGCGAACTGGGCCTGCCGATCATTGCGGTGGCCACCGGGACGTTCCCGCGCGGGCAACTTGAACCGCTTTCACCCGACCTGTGCCTGGATTGCCTGGACGAGTTGCTAACCGACTGAAAAAGATTTGATCGCAGAGTATGCGCGACTTGCGGCTACAATGGCGTTTCTCCATGGCTTGTCCATTCTTTTTCCCCACGGAACGCCTGGCTTCATCACTGTGGCCGCATCCTTCTCGTCTGCCACTCGGAGCGGGATGGAACGGTCGGTGCACATCCGCTGCTGCTTCCGCATCACCTACCGAAGACGAGCTTAAGCACGGATGTAACCTGGGCTATGCCCGTGGCTGTCCGCATCTGCCTAAGGAACGAAGTGCCGATGCGGTACGTTTTGGGGTGCTGCGGGACCGCGATGGCCGCATCACTTTGCAGTATTCGCTTGAACGGGCGTATGGCCCTGCTGGACATGGCATGATCGAATATGACGACCGCGCCCGCGCGTGGCTGAACCGCCATGAGGAGGACATTCGAATTCAGCGAATGGCCGAGTGCTATCTTGAGTCGTACCTGTTGCGGCGCCGGACATAACCACTGTGCCGAAGGCACGAAGTAACCATGAACCAGCCCACAAATCCATCGGCGAAGACTCAGGCCGCCGGCGTGTCAGCCAAGGTAGCCGCCGCACCTCCCGACCTTACTCCACGTCCGGTGAAAGATTCTCAGTCGGAGATGGTGCAACTGGTCCTGCCTAACGACACCAACCCACTCGGGGCGTTGTTGGGCGGCACCTTGATGCACTGGATTGACCTGGCAGCGGCCATGGCGGCCCACCGCCATTCGCGGGGATACGCAGTCACGGCTTCCATTGAGCACCTGGACTTTCTTACTCCGGTGCAGGTTGGCGAAATGGTGATTCTGCGCTCCTCGGTGAACCGTGCGTTTCGTACCTCCATGGAAATTGGGGTGAAGGTCTGGGTGGAAAACTTCATCGCAGGCACGCGCCGCCACGTAAGCTCCGCCTACCTAACCTTTGTTGCCGTAGACCGCCAGGGCCATCGCCTGCAAGTACCTGCGGTTTTGCCTGAGAGTGCCGAGGAGCAGCGCCGCTACGAAGATGCCGGCCGACGGCGGGCTGTACGCCAGGCCGATCGCGACCGAAAAAAATCGGCCAAAGACTTCCCGGCACGCCGCTAACGGCGAGAGTCTCTGGCATTTTTGCAGAGAGCGATGCAGTACCGTACGCAGGGAGCTGCTTTGGCGTCGGAGTCCTAAACATCAGGAGCTTAAAGTGATGTTGATGTATGGTTTGCGGTCGAAGAGTTTGGAGCAAGCTGCTGCAATCGTAAGTCTTCTACTCGGTGTGACCTTTGAATTGCATGACAGCTTATTTTTAGGTGGCGACTACTTCCTTGCTGAGATGCAAGAAGGGACTATCTGCATACAACCCAACTATGATGCATTCCACAATGAGACATTTCAGGTTTCCTGGCCATCAGACCAGTTCTTGCTCTGTTTTGATGGCCCGGTCGATGCCCATTGGGAAAGTTACACCCTGCTTTTGTCCTCTTCCAAGGACGCGGTATTCCTCAGTCGTTCGATGGGCTGACAAGACTCATCACAAATCAATGCGGATTAGTGGGGTGATGACTGGTTTCATATCTGCCTTCGTTGCTATCCCACCTAAGTTCACCGTGAAAAAAACAACACCACCCTTACGCCCGCCGTATTAAGACTTGTTTTTCATATTCAAGACTTTCTTCCTTCCATTCTCGATTTCCGCGTTTCCTTCATTTTTCTATGACCTTCCGCGGACAACTCCCCTCGCAGGAATCCCTTCTATCTAGTAGCCACCAAGTCAACAGCGAAGCAGCTACACAGGAGGATCAGGACATGCGGAAAGGTATCGTGACGTTATTGCTGGTGTTTGCATTTGCGGCTTACGGCGTAGCTTGGCAGGCGCCCGGCAACCCCGGCTACGGTAATGCGGGCGCGGGAGCGCAAGGCGCGGATCCCTCGTCGCAGCGTTCTGCCGATGACGGAAAGTCCGTGATTGGCTGTCTCCAGGCCTCAACTGGCGGAGACACGTGGACCTTGAAGACGGATGACGGCAAGACTGTAAATGTGAAGCCGGAAGATGATGTAAAAGATCAGTTCAGCAAGCACGTGGGCCATCACCTGCGCCTAACCGGCGAATGGGAAGAAGGCGAGGAGCGGACCACGGCCGCTAACCGTCAACCTGGAGCGGACATGCCCCAGGGCGACCAGTCTATGGCCGACAATCGCGAGTTCAAGGCGGAGAAGCTCGATATGGTAGCCGAAACCTGCCCGACCTCCGGAATTGGATCGCCTCAGAGCCAGCCGGGCGGCCAGATGAATCCTGGCGCGCCTCCGGAACAGCGTGGACCGGAAGCCCAGCCCACCACTCCAACGCCCGTGCAGTAAGTAAGTTTTACTGGCCGACTCTCAAGCCGGGTCGCCTCAACCGAAAGGGCCGCAATCAGCGGCCCTTTTTCATTACTCGCTATACTCTCGATCATGGCTGATTGCGTTGTGGGAGTGATCTCCGATACGCATAATCTGCTTCGCCCGGAAGCCCTGAAAGCGTTGGCAGGCTCCAGCCTGATCCTGCACGCCGGAGACATTGGCGCGCCCGAGATTCTCGCTCGCTTGCGCGAGATCGCGCCGGTGCATGCCGTGCGAGGCAACATTGACACCGAACCCTGGGCTGCCAGCCTCCCCCTAACCGAAGTGATTCCAGCCGGGGATGCATTCCTTTACATGCTGCACGACGCACACGCCCTCGACCTTGATCCACGCGCGGCAGGGTTCGCGGCAGTGATCTGCGGACATTCGCACGTTCCTCAAAACGAGTTGCGGCAGGGCGTTCTTTATTTCAATCCCGGCAGTGCGGGACCACGCCGCTTTCGCCTTCCGGTTTCCGTCGGGCGGTTGCACATTGAGGGCGGGAAAATTACTGGCGAGATTATCGCCTTGGTTTAAACCAGGATTCACGTCACCTTATGAGACAAACGCGCAGTTCGTTCCGCCGCAGTTCCCAACTCATCAAAAGTGTTAACATGGTCGGCCAATTTCTGAGGAGTTGCTTCTTGCCAATGCGAATGCTGCTTCGCTGCTTCCTTGCCTCTCTTTTGTTATTTCTGGCGGCCTGTAATTCCGGGAGCGCGCCTTCCGAACCCAAAACCGAGCCGTCTGGTTACAGAATCTACGTAACGAATGAAACCTCGGGTGACATGAGCGTGATCGATTCCACGACACATGAAGTAGTGTCGACGGTACCGTTAGGCAAACGTCCACGAGGTATCCATCCCAGCCCGGATGGGCACCGTATCTATGTAGCCCTGAGCGGTTCCCCGCCGGCGCCTCCGGGAGTGGACGAAGATTCCCTTCCTCCGCCCGACCGCAGCGCGGACGGCATCGGTGTGGTGGACATTCACCAGCTCAAGCTCGACCGACTGGTTCGCAGCGGCACCGATCCCGAGGAGTTCGGGGTCAGCAATGATGGCAAGCTGGTATTTGTATCGAACGAAGATGCCGGAGAAGTCAGCATTGTGGACATCAATGCGGGCAAGGTCGTCAGTGCGCTGCCTGTTGGCGAGGAACCAGAGGGAGTGACGGTCTCACCCGATGGCAAGCACGTTTATGTGACCTCTGAGAATACCGGCACCGTGGCGGTGATTGATGCCGAGGCACACAAACTTCTCAAGACCATCAAAGTCGGACGCCGTCCGCGCTCTGTGGCCTTCCTGCGGGACAGCTCGCGCGCCTATGTGACCAACGAGAATGACGGCACTGTCACGGTTCCGGATGCGGTGAAGCAAGAGGTGATTTCCACCATCAAGCTGGGTGAGCAGGGCGTAATCCGGCCGATGAGCGCGGTAGTCTCCGCCGATGGCAGCAAACTCTATGTGAGCACTGGTCGCGGTAAGATGGTGTTTACCGTC
>JBFXAV010000323.1:0-4314 GCA_050183935.1 Candidatus Korobacteraceae bacterium
CGTACGGTGAAATCGTCATTAACGCCGGGGCGGTTGATGCGGTGGCGGTCGCGCAGCAGTCCTTCGATCTGCCGCTGGGCGGCATAGCTGGCTTCGCGCGAAACGGCGGAAATCATGATGAAGCGCAACCAGGTTTCGCCGGTGATCTTCTGCTGGAAAGTGGTGATGGGGACAAAGATCACATCATCCTGATCTCCGCCCATGCCGCCTGCGGTCTGCCCGCGGGAGGTAAGCACCCCCACGACCTTAAAGGGCAACGTTTTAATGCGGATGGTCTGTCCGATGGGGTCCACGGCTCCAAACAGGTTCAGGCGCACGCTTTCCCCAATCACGGCCACATTGGCGGCGGTTTCCACGTCCTCCTCGGAAAATACGGTTCCCGTCCACACCGGCCAGCGCCGGATGTCGAAGTAGGCAGGCTCTGTGCCCTGCACCTGGGTGAACCAGTTATTGTTTTCGAACACCACCTGGGCGCTGCTCATGCTGCCGCCTGCAGCCGCCTTTACGGTGGGTACCTCGCGCAGAATCGCTTCTTTGTCGGCAGGGACGAGCGTCTTGGTGCCGCCGAATCCGGTGCGCGCGCCTCCGCGGTTCACGGAACCACTGGAGACGAACAGCACGTTCGATCCCATGGCAGCAATCTGGTCCTGGACCGCCTGCTGCGCCCCTTGGCCCAGCCCGACCATGGCGATTACCGCGCCCACGCCGATGACAATGCCCAACATGGTGAGGCTGGAACGCAGCTTGTTGCGCGCTAAGGCCCGCAATGCAATGCTAACTACGGCCAGTACGCCCATCGGTTAATCCTCCACCAGCGGCATGTTTTTGAGTACTTCCCGGGCCTTCGGCCAGTTCGGATGTACTTCGTCTCGTTTGATCTTGCCATCGCGGAAGAACAGGCTACGCTTGGCGAACTGGGCAATATCCGGCTCATGAGTTACGAGCACAATAGTGAGATCCTGTTCCTGGTTGAGCTGCTGGAAGATGTCCATGATCTCCACGGCGGTACGGCTGTCCAGGTTGCCGGTAGGCTCGTCCGCCAGCAGGATCGTAGGACGGTTCACCAGCGCCCGCGCAATAGCCACGCGCTGCTGTTGTCCGCCTGAGAGTTGGGAAGGGAAGTGGCCGGCTCGATCGGCGAGGCCAACACGCGCCAAAGCTTCCTGGGCGCGCTTCCGTCCTTCTTCGTCAGGGATGCGCGCGTAGTGCGTGGGCAGTTCAACATTTTCCATTGCCGTGGTGCGCGAAAGCAGGTTGAAGCCCTGGAATACAAAGCCGATTTTCTGGTTGCGAATTTTTGCCAGATCCTTCTTGGGAAGCGTGGAAACATCGACGCCGTCGAGCACGTAGCGTCCACTGGTAGGCTTGTCGAGGCATCCCAGAATATTCATGAACGTGGACTTGCCGCCACCGCTGGCGCCCATCACTGCCACGAACTCCCCGCGGGCAACATCCACGGAAACGCCGCGCAGCGCCCTTACCTGGGTTTCCCCCAGGTCGTAGATTTTCTGAACATCCTCGATATGCAGAAGCGCGCCAGACTGCTTTACCGCTGTAGTTGCCGGACTCGATAGCACCGATGCTGACAAGGAAACCTCGCTTACCCTAAATCTTTACGCGTCAAATCTTTACGCGTCAGGAGGCTGCTTAGAAGCCTCGGCCCCTGCCGCCACGCGCACCGCCCATGCCTGGAGCAGCCGTTGCAGCGCTGCCTCCTACGCTGCGGGAACCGATGATGAGTTCGTCGCCTTCCTTCAGATCGCCTTTAAGTACCTGGACCACTTCCGTCACGGTGTGATCGGTAAGGCCCTTGCGAATCTGGATAGGAACGAACGTCTGCTCCGGTCCCTGCTTCCACACGATTGCCAGGTCGGCATTGGGGTCGCGCATACCGCCACCGCCGCGACCACCACGCCCGCGCATGCCCCGCATTCCACCGGCAGGGGCGTCAGCATCGGCTTCTGCTCCATTGCCGCCCCGCTGCATCCTTCCTTGAAATCCATTAGGCTGAGCGCCATCGCCTTGTGCTTCGGCTTCCTGATTTCCCATTCTCTGTCTGCCGAATCGCCCACCGCGGCGACCTGCTGGCTCTCCGCCTTCGGCCTGTACCAGAACCAAGCGGGCACGCCGGTTGCCGGCGTTCTCGACGTCTGCCGCATCAGAAGCTGCCCCCGAATCAGTCCCAGATGTCTGGGAGATTGGCCGGGGGGCAGGAGCGCCGGGCTGAGCTTCTGAGGTCTCAGCGGGGGCGCGCCGCGCGCCAGTCTGGATTCCATGCTGGTCGAGCAGCGCGCGCAGCTCGGTGGGCTGGAGGTCCGGCGTGTAGCGAAGGGCGCCGTTCGGAACAGAAAGCACATTCCGCACCGTCTGTACCGGAATGGTGATGTATGCGGTCATGCCGGGAAAGAGCTTCATGTCCTCATTGTGAAAATCGACAATGGTGTCGTAGGTGACGACGTTCTGCACGACCGTGGGATTCATGCGCACCTGCGAAACACGACCGGCGAATCGCTCACCGGGGAATGCATCGACCGTGAAGGAAACACGCTGTCCAGGGCGAATCTGGCCCACATCTCCTTCGTCGGTCTTGGCATAAACCTGCATCTGGCTCAAATCCTGGGCGATTGTAAAGAGCGTAGGAGCTTGCATGGAGGCCGCAACAGTTTGGCCCACGTCCACTGCACGGTTAACCACAATGCCGTTGATGGGAGCGTAAATTCGGGTGTAGCGCAGGTTGGTTTCGGCTACTTTCAAGGTGGCCTCGCGCTGCCGCACCTGCGCCGCCGCCTGCGTCACCTGGGCGTCCGAAGCAGTCACCGATGCGTCCGCGGATTCCGCGTTCGCCTTGGAGACATCAAGCTGTTGCGCGCTCATCACTCCCTGGCGGGCTAACTCTTCAGTACGGCGAAAGTCGGCTCGTGACTGCTGGGCGGTGGCCTGTGCTCGCAGCAAGTTGGCTTTGGCCGCGGCCAGGTTGGCACGGGCGTTTTCCAAATCAGCGCGGGACTGTTGCACATTCCCTTCAAACAGCGCAGGATCAATCTCGGCAAGAAGTTGGCCCTGCGTGACTCGGGAGTTGAAGTCGGCATGCAAGCGATAGATTCTGCCGGAAACCTGTGAGCCCACTTGCACGCTCGTGACAGCGTTGATGGTCCCAGTAGCTTCGACCAGGGATCGAATGTCGCCGCGCTCAACTTTGGCAGTGAACAACTCGATCTTGCTCTTGCGAGTCAGCCGATAGCCGGCGAATGCGGCGATGGCCAGCACTGCGACCGTGAGAATCAACCACTTACTTTTCAGTAGCTTCAAGGGAGAATGCCTTTCGTGGAACGTGCCGGAAGATCTTGCGCTGGTTTCCGCTGATATTTATAAACCGTAATCAAGGTGCGGAGTTGCGTCTGCGAGAGAAAAAAATAGTCTGGGGCTATGGACCTGTGCCCGCCATAGCAACCAGTGTCCAGCCAACGGGGGGTTCCGCGCCATGCCACATTAGTGCCCAAAGTATCCAAGCGCGGGCAAGCGTGGGCGCAGCCTGCTTGTTTGCATTCTTGTGGTTGGGTAGTGTGCTTTTCACGGCGCTCCCCGGGCTGGCGCAGCAGCCGATCACGGTTGCTGCAGCATCGGATTTGAGCTTTGCCCTTCCCGAACTGGCGCGGTTGTTTGAGCATCAGAGCGGAGCTCCAGTGCGCACGGTGCTGGGATCTTCCGGAAATCTGTTTACGCAGATTCAGAATGGTGCTCCTTATGATGTTTTCCTCTCGGCGGATGCCATGTATCCCAGACGCCTGGCCGACAGCGGCAAGGCCATAGGGGAAACCTACACGCTCTATGCTGTAGGAAGGCTTGTGCTCTATGTCCGCGTGGATAGTCCATTGGACGTAGCGCGGCTGGGGAAGGAAGCATTACTTGCGCCTTCGGTGCGGCGCATTGCCATCGCCAACCCGGCACATGCTCCCTACGGAGCGGCGGCGGTGGCTGCCTTGAAGAGTTGGAATCTTTATGAGCGGTTGCAACCAAAGCTTGTGTTTGGAGAAAACGTGAGCCAGACGGCGCAGTTCGTGCTCTCCGGGAATGCCCAGATCGCCTTGACGGCACATTCGGTAGCCCAGGCGCAGGAAGGCAGGTTTGCGCTGGTTCCCGAGGAAGCCCATCCGCCCATTGAGCAGGCTGCGGTGGTGGTGGCGCAATCCAAGATGCAAAAAGCAGCCCGCGCCTTCGTGCAATTTTTGGCAACACCGAAGGCGCAGGAGGTTCTGCGTAGGTATGGCTTCCAGATGCCCAAGGACGCTGGCAGTCCGAACGGTGATTCATTGA
>JBFXAV010000324.1:0-4311 GCA_050183935.1 Candidatus Korobacteraceae bacterium
ACACCGAGCGCGGTGGCCGACGCGATGCGTTCGCGCATTAACTTAGGCCTGGACTTGCGGGGTGGCACGCATCTGATCCTTCAGGTTCAGGTCAATGACGCCATCAATGCAGAGACGGATCGCGCCATTCAGCGCCTGCAGGAACAATTGCGCAGTAGCAGCATTCCGTATTCGGAGATATCCAAGCCCGATCCCGGGCGTCCCGATCGTATCGTGGTGCGCGGCGTTCCGCCGGAACAGGCCGGGGAGTTGCGCCGCATTGTCACGGAACAACTGCTGGAATACGAGCTGACCTCGGCGCCGGAAAATTCTTCGTATCTGACGATCCGCCCGCAAGAGCTGGCCGCCATGAAAGATCGTGCGGTTACGCAGGCAATTGAAACCATCCGCAACCGCATTGACCAACTCGGTGTTTCCGAGCCGATCATCGAAGAACACGGCTTGGGCGATTATCAGATTTTGGTGCAGCTACCCGGAGTGGATGATCCTGCGCGTGTGAAGCAGATCATGCAGTCCACGGCCATGCTGGAGATTCGCCAGTCGCTTGGCGGTCCCTTCGCTTCCCAGCAGGAAGCTTTAGCTTCTCGCGGGGGCGTGCTGCCTCCCGATGCCGTATTGCTTCGGGAAGGCTCGCTGATGCGTCGTGCGCAGGGCGGCAGCACAGGAGAGGCATTCTGGTTGGTGTCGCGAACGGCGGCTGTCAGCGGGCGCGACCTGCGCGGCGCGCAGGCCACGCGCGATGAGTTTCAACGGCCCGCGGTGAGTTTCGATCTCACCGGCGATGGCGGGCGTCGCTTTGCCGCCTTTACTGGATCGCATGTTGGTGATTCCTTGGCTGTGATCCTCGACAATCGCGTGCAGCAAGTGGCTACAATTCAGGAGCAGATTCGCGACCAGGGTAGGATCACCGGCGGGTTTACCGAGCAGGAAGCGCAGGACATCGCCATGACGTTGCGGTCTGGTGCCCTGCCTGCAGGGATTCGTTATCTGGAAGAGCGCACAGTAGGCCCGTCATTGGGACTTGATTCCATTCGCAGCGGCGTTACTGCTACGGTGGCCAGCCTGATTGCAGTCATGGCGTTCATGTTGTTCTACTACCGCGCCGCAGGCATCAATGCCAATTTGGCGCTGATTCTGAACCTTGTGATTCTGTTGGGATTTCTGGGTTTCAGCGGAGCCACGCTCACGCTGCCGGGCATCGCCGGCGTCATTCTGACGGTCGGAATCGGCGTGGATTCCAATGTGCTAATCTTCGAGCGCATTAAGGAAGAATTAAAGAATGGAAAGACGGCGCCCTCTGCCATCGAGCAGGGCTTTGCCCGCGCCTGGACAGCCATTCTGGACTCCCACGTCACCACGGTTGTTTCGGCCGCGATTCTGTTCATTTTCGGTAGTGGCCCGGTACGCGGGTTTGCCGTAACCCTGGTCTTCGGACTGGTGGCGAATCTGTTTACCGCCGTATTTGTAAGCCGCCTGATTTTTGAAGCACAGTTGAACAAAATGCAGCGTGGTGCGGCGCTGAGCATTTAGGACGCAAGTCCGACCGGAGTTAGGACATACAGTGGAGATTTTTCACAATCCAAATATCGACTTCCTGGGAAAGAAGTGGTATTTTATCGCCCTTTCAGCGGTACTCATTGGCGCTGGACTGCTGTCCATGTTGTTTTGGCACGGCATTCCATTGGGCATTGATTTCCGCGGCGGGACCCTGGTGACAGTGAAGTTTGCGCATCCGCCGGACTACGACAAGGTTCGAAGTCAGTTGGATGCTGCAGGGCTGCCAGCGGCACAGATTCAACGCTATGGACCTGAGGAACTGAACGAGGTCTTGATCGCGATCGATCTGAGCCATACCAGTGAAGAAAGCCTGGATCAGGGCCGGAACCAGATTGTAAACGCGCTTCAGGGTGGGCAGCCGGACAAGCCAGACCTGAACAACGCGGGCGTGCAGGCGATTGCGGACTCTCTGGTGCAGTCGGATCCCCTCAAGGCTGGCGCCGAGGCTCGTGATCGGTACACACAGTTGGCGGAGCAGGTGGTGAGCCATCGCGATCGCACGCTGGGAGGTGTGCTGGGCAGCTTTGATCAACTCAAGACTGCTGTACCGGATGGAGTGGTGCAGAGCCTGCAGGCAGGATTTTCGCTTTCGGACTTCAGCGTCCGGAACGTCGATGTGGTGGGCCCCCAGGTCGGCAAACAACTTCAGAGTCAGGCAAGGCTGGCAATTCTGTACTCGCTGCTGGGAATGCTGGTGTACATTGCTGTTCGCTTTGAGTTCATTTATGGCTTGGCGGCGACCACGGCAGTTGCGCACGACGCGCTGGTGACGGTGGGGATTTTTTCGCTGCTGAATGAGGAGATTTCGCTGACCGTAATTGCCTCGCTTTTGACGCTGGTCGGATATTCGATGAACGACACTATTGTCATTTTCGACCGAGTCAGAGAGAATGTCAGACTTTTGCGGCGGGAAAGCTATGCTGAGATCGTCAATCGCAGCATTAATCAGACGCTGAACCGTACGATTTTGACCGCTGGCGTGACGTTTCTCACGGTGTTGTCCCTGTTCCTGTTCGGGGGCGAGGTACTCCGTGGGTTTTCTCTGGTGCTGGTAATCGGCGTGATCGTCGGAACGTATTCGACGCTCTTCATAGCGACGCCGATTGTGGTGGGGTATCACGACCGGCGGCGCGGATTAAAGCTCGCAGCCGCACCTGCCCAGGCAAGTTCAGGGGGCAGCGCACGCAGGGAGAAGGCTCAGGTTAAAGGTTAAGGTCCGTTCATTCCTCTGCGTGTTAAGAGGGACTACGAGGGCTGGTAAGGCCTCGATAAAAAGAATCAAGATTTCTTGATCGATGGGATCAAAAATCGCGGTGCCGGTGTCTAACGCTCAAGGCAAGTCGTGTATTGGAGAATAGGCCATGTTTGAAGATAGCCTTCTGGAATCGTCAGGCAGACTGAAGTCAGGGCGGCAGAAATATACGACCGCCATATCGTTCGTGATTCAGATGATGCTCATCGGCGTGTTGGTGCTGATTCCGTTGATTTATACGGAAGCTCTGCCCAGACAGCAGCTGATGACCTTCCTGGTGGCGCCTCCGCCTCCGCCTCCGCCCCCGCCCCCGCCGGCTGCAGTTGCGCCACGGCAGGTGGTCAAGGTGGAAACTGAAGTTGTGCAGGGGCAACTGCGCCAGCCAACCAAGATTCCTGAGAAGGTGCAGATGGTCAACGAGCAGGAAGCTCCTCCGGCAGTAGGCGGTGCTTTCGGCGTGGTTGGCGGCATCGGTAGCGGGGAAGGCGGAGCCATGGGCGGCGTGATCGGCGGCATTATCGCTTCAACGCCGGTTGCGGTTCCCAAGGCTGTCGTGCCACAGAAGGTCAGGGTATCGCAGGGTGTTGCGCAGGGTCTTCTGGTTCGCGAAGTGAAGCCCAATTATCCACCGTTGGCGCGACAGGCGCGTGTCCAGGGCGCTGTAGTGCTTCAGGCCGTCATCAGCAAGGACGGCAGCATTCAGAACCTGAGGGTGGTGAGCGGCCATCCCATGCTGGTGCAGTCTGCAATGGACGCTGTGAAACAGTGGCGTTACAAGCCGTACTTCCTGAACGGTGAGCCGGTGGAAGTAGAGACCTCGATTACGGTGAACTTTACCCTGGCCGGCTGATCGGGGCGAATCCGGTTGAATTCAGGTTTCCGGATGGCTTTGAAAGTTGCATAGGCTCTTTGTCCTGCTGTGGCAGCAAAGGGCATCCATAGGTGTGTGCTTTTAGGCAATACTCGCCGTTGTCCGGCTTGAGGCAAGCAGTAGCGGGAGTCAACGGCATGCAGGAAACACAAGCTCGGCTGGCTTGGAATTCAAACCAAGGCCGGCTGAAAACCAGCCCGGTAGCCTGATGGCGAACGCGGGTTTCCCAATAGTGTTCTGAGGAGGACATTTAACTCATGTTGGCAGAAAATCTTGCGACAATCGACCTTACCCAGGTGCATGCCGCAGCACTCTGGATGTTTCAGGAACCCGCAATTGGATGGGACGCAATGTCCATGTGGCGGCAGATGGGCTTCTTGGCCAAGGCTGTCGTTATCATTCTGTTTGTGATGTCGGGCTGGTCCATCGGCGTCATGATTGACCGCTGGATGGCATTTAGCGCCGCTCGTAAGCAGTCCCGCTTGTTTGCTCCCGCGGTTGCCGGAGCCCTGCGCGAAGGCAAGATCGATGAAGCCATCCGCGTGGCCGAGCGCAACAAGAAGAGTCACTTGGCGAAGGTTGTCACCGCCGGCCTGCAAGAGTTCAAGGCGCACGGCGAATCCACCGAAAT
>JBFXAV010000325.1:0-4295 GCA_050183935.1 Candidatus Korobacteraceae bacterium
ATGGCGACCATCACCCGGCCCTGGTCATCGCGAATTCCACGCCAGCGGGGAATGCGCGCGTCCGGCATGTAGGGACGACCTACGAAGCTGATGCGGGGAACCTGGTAGCGCTCATCAAGGTCATAGAGCACGTGGTAAATGGGATCGCTCGTGGGCAGGTCTTCAATGGGCCGGTCTGGGAAGACCATCTGAATGCCGGCGGCAAAGGTGGCCCACTCCCAATCACCGTGCATGTTGTCCACCATTAGAAAGCCGCCGCGCAGCAGGTAGGTTCGCAGGCGCTCCGCTTGCTCGGAAGTGAGCTGCCAGCGCCCAGCGAGTTCGGCATAAATCCAGGGCCAGTCGTAGATCTCATCGCTGTTGATATCCACCACGTGTTCGATTGAGCGGGATTCAAGCCGTGTGAGCCGTTGCATGCCCATGGTGAACTGGCGGTCAGCTTTGGGATAGTCCATGGCCCACCAGCCGCGATAGTAACCAGAAGTGGCGCTATACCAGCGCAGGCGCGCAAAGGCCCACTCCGTAGGCGCAAGATCAGCGGCGGAGCCTGCAGACTCTTCCTCTGTGAAACGCCGCTGGCCAAATTGGAGCGCAAACAGGCACGCACCCAGGGTAAGGCACAGCAGAAGGGCAAGAGCACGAGGAAGAAGATTCATGGCTTCCCGGCAGCGACGAAGCCTGAATTATAGCGTTTCAGCACAGAGAGGAATAAGGCACCGCGGAAATAGAGTTTGTGATGACAATCTGAAGCAGACGCTCGCTTTTCTCGGGATAACGCCTTTGGAGTGGTTAGAGAGTCCGTACAAACTGTGGATGACTAGACCGCATCGCGGTATTGCGTGTAAAGCTGGGTGCGAAGCTCGTCCGCTTCATCGCGGTAGCTGCGCAGGATGGAAGCGTTGGCCAGATATCCGCCGAGGAATCCGGCCACCGCTCCGATGTAGAGTGCTATCAGGACAAGGACGAGTTTGGAAAGGGGTTCCATCTGTTGTCTGCATTCTCAGCGAAACCCCCATTGGCTGCAAATGTCTGCCGTAACTTACGCGGGTAACTTACCTTGGTAAGCATAGGTCAGGTTACTGAGCGGTACACGGTAATACCGAGCAGCAGCATTACCAGAAACACTGCC
This sequence comes from Candidatus Korobacteraceae bacterium, assembly GCA_050183935.1. Lineage (GTDB taxonomy): Bacteria > Acidobacteriota > Terriglobia > Terriglobales > Acidobacteriaceae > DASZRZ01. The sequence continues at coordinate 1,130 of JBFXAV010000325.1, forward strand.
AGGAAGATTCCGAACAGCACCTTTGCAACCACGGCGAAGCCAGAGGCCAGCCCTCCGAATCCCAACGCTCCCGCGATTAGAGCAAGAATCGCAAAAATCAGCGCCCACTTGAGCATAGTCGGTGTCTCCAAAGCGTTGGATTCCAAAGGTGCGCCTGCGTTTGCCTCATTTCTGCGAAGCTGGTTTCGGAGTGCCGAAGCGCGCCCGGAATACGCTTCTGCAGCGGGTACTTCGGGGAAGTAACTGGTTTCTGCTAACCTAGTGCGTTTTGAAAACCGTTCTCGAGAAACCCATGTCCAGCAACCATAACTTCCGAGTGTTTGTTACCTGCGATATCGGCGAGGCTGCCGAAGTGCTCCGCCGCCGTGGTTACCAGGTCGAGATTTACAACGGCCCCGAGCCTCCTCCGAAGGCATTAATCGTGGAGAAGGTGAAATCCGGCATCGACGGACTGATTACCGTTCTGCGGGACAAGGTGGATGCCGAGATTTTTGGCGCCGGAGCAGCAGCCAATCTGAAAGTGGTATCCCAGGTGGCGGTGGGTTTTGACAACATCAACCGTGCCGACGCCAACCGCTTCCGGATTCCGTTCACCAACACCCCGGATGTGCTAACCGACACCACCGCCGAGTTTGCATTCTTTCTGCTGGGAGCGCTGGCGCGACGCCTTTGGGAAACTGAGCGCATGGTGCGGGAGAACAACTGGGGTGCGTGGCACCTCTACCGACCATTCCTGGGCGAGGAGGTCACGGGCAAGACCATTGCCATCATTGGTTGCGGACGGATTGGCCAGGCGATGGTGAAGAAGTGCTCCGGCTTCGACATGAACATTCTGTGCTACAGCCCGAGCGGGGCGAAGCCGGAGTTTATTGCGGCAATCCAGGAAGAGAAGGACGTTCGCTTCAAACATGGGCTGGTGCGCGAGCGCACCTGGATTCGCACCGCATCTTTTGAGGAATCGCTTCGAGAGGCAGATTTTGTGAGTATCCACGCGCCACTCACACGCCCGGGAGAATGCGATTTCCCGACCTATCATATGTTCAACGAGAGCACGCTGAAGCTGATGAAGCCGACGGCGTTGCTGGTGAATACATCCCGTGGCCCGTTAGTGGATGAAGCCGCGCTGGCGAGGGCCCTGAAGGAACGCTGGATTGGCGGCGCTGCGCTGGATGTCTATGAAAAAGAGCCGCTGCCGGCGGACTCCCCGCTGCGCGATCCGGAGATTGAGGACCGCTGTCGCCTATATCCACACTTCGGAAGCGCCGCCAAGATTACCCGGCTTTCCCCCGATCCCGACAAGGGAATGACGGGGCGGGCGGTGCAGGGACTGATCGACGTGCTGGAAGGGAACTACGGCGGCGACCTGACCAGGATGCCGTTTGTGGTGAATAAAGAGGCGTTTGCTTAGAGGAAAGCGGACGTTGAAGGAATATGGCAGGAATTTGCTTCGGTGAACACCCGGATTCCGATTGGATAGTTGCCGGGTGGGCTTTTCGTCATGCTTTACGAGACTTGGTGCCCTACGCTGCGGGGAACCCAGCATTTCTCGAGGCTCTTACCTTAGCTGGCCACATCGGCTTCCTTAACGTCAACGCCCTAGATGACGATCTCAGGGCCGAAGTGGTCGGTGCGGTTCGCGCAATGTGTCGCGACATACTGGATGGCACTCGGTTATCAGGTATTAAGGAGTCATTCCCCGATGATCTCGGCACCCAAAACGCCTATCGCGAGGGAATTCGGGGGCTCTTAGCGACGGTTGAAAGCTCCGAGCGGTCCAAGATGTAGAACGTAACGGCAACGACCGGGATTCGCGGCCCCTTCATCTCTGCCGCATCTAACAGGTTAGCCTTGTCGCGGTGATCGTTCCGGCGCGGCGTCCGTAGTCCGCTTATACTAGACAGAGCAGTTGTGCAGGTGGCCCCGCAGACCGGGGCAGGCAGGAATTCCTTTGATTAATACGTTAGTAGCCAAAGTATTCGGGACCAAGAACGAGCGTGAGGTGAAACGCCTGCGTCCGCGCGTAGAGCAGATCAACGCGCTGGAAGCGCAGATGAAGCCTCTTTCGGACGAGCAACTGCGCGCCAAGACCGATGAGTTCCGGGCGCTGATCCAGGAGCGCATCCAGGGGCTCGAAGACGACGACGAGCGCCGCCGGGCGGAGAACGCCGCGCTGGATGAGATTCTTCCGCAGGCTTTTGCCGTGTGCCGAGAGGCGGGCCGCCGTGTGCTTAACATGCGCCACTTCGATGTGCAGTTGATTGGCGGCATGGTGCTGCACGAAGGCAAGATCTCGGAAATGAAGACCGGTGAAGGCAAGACGCTTGTCGCCACGCTTCCGGTTTACCTGAATTCGCTGACCGGCCGCGGGGTTCACGTCGTCACGGTCAACGACTACCTGGCAAAGCGCGACTCCGAGTGGATGGGCAAGCTCTACAACTTCCTGGGTCTGACCGTGGGTGTTATTGTCCACGACCTCTCCGATGAAGAACGGCGGGCCGCATACGGTTCCGACATTACTTACGGCACCAACAATGAATACGGATTTGACTACCTGCGCGACAACATGAAGTTCGACCTGCGCGACTGCGTGCAGCGCGGGCACAACTTCTCCATTGTGGACGAAGTGGATTCCATCCTCATCGACGAGGCGCGAACCCCATTAATCATCTCCGGCGCAAGCGAGGAGTCCACTGACAAATACAACCGCGTCAACCAGATTATTCCGCGTCTGAAGCGTGGCGAGGAAATCAAGAACGCTCCCGGCGAGCCGCCCACGCTCACTGGCGACTTCGTTGTGGATGAAAAGCGACGTGCCATCACGGTTACGGATGAAGGCTGGGAGAAGGTCGAGCAACTTCTGGGCATCAGCAATATTGCCGATCCCGACAACTGGGATCTGAAGCATCACGTTGAGACGGCCGTAAAAGCCCACGCGCTGTACCGCCGCGACGACGAATACGTGGTGCAGGACGGCCATGTAATCATGGTGGATGAGTTCACCGGCCGCCTGATGCCGGGACGCCGCTGGTCTGACGGGTTGCACCAGGCCGTGGAAGCCAAGGAAGGCGTAACGGTGGAGCGCGAAACCCCGACGCTGGCCACCATTACCTTCCAGAACTACGTCCGCATGTATAAGAAGCTGGCGGGCATGACCGGTACGGCGGAG
>JBFXAV010000326.1:0-4289 GCA_050183935.1 Candidatus Korobacteraceae bacterium
TGACCCTGGCTGCTTACAACGCGGGGGAAGGGGCAGTAAACCGGAGCAATGGGATCCCTCCCTTTCGCGAGACCCGGAATTATGTAAAGCGGATTACCGAGATCTATGGCAAAGGCGACGTGGAAAGACTCCGTCCCAGCAAGCGGTTGCAGATGCATCGCAACCCAGATGGAAGCGGATGGACGATTACCAATACTGAGTAGGAAGCGGTGTCAAGCAACTCGGACGGGCAGTATCAGGTGACAAGTTTCAGTGTTCCAGGGGAAACATGATCAGGCGAGTGCGTCGGGCGTTCACAATCCGAGCCAAAGGTTCTAAGCAACGGTGGTTGGCTGGCAGGGGCATCGTGCTGGTCTTCGCCGTGCTACTGGGGGTTGCTCCCGGCGCAAGCGCCTACGAAGCCCCCGCGGATCCGGCGGCTCAGAGCGTGGCCCGCAAGAAGCAACTGGCGCTCAAGTACTTCGAGGAAGCTGAGCGCATGCGTGAGGCGCTGAACGGGCGGCCTGCGCAGAATCGTTCGCTTGAAGATTATGGCTTTGCGATGCAAGCGTATCGCAGGGTGTACTACACGTCACCGTCCTCGCCCAAAGCGCACGTTAGCGTAGTCGCAGTTGCAGAGCTGCTGGCGGAGTGCGGCCGCGTGCTCAACCAGGAAAAGTCTCTTCGTGATGCCATCGGGCAGTATGAGTTTCTGCGCAAGGAGTATCCCGGAAGCCGCTACCGGTTCGAGGCGCTGTTCATTATCGCGCAGATTTACAAAGACGAATTACAGGACGCTGCTGCCGCCAAAGCGACCTTCCAGGAGTTCCTGAAACAGTATCCTGACCACGCACTCGCGGCGGAAGCGCGCGATGGAATCATTGAAATCGAGCAGTTGGCGAAGGCCAAAGAAGAAGCAGCACGCAATCCGAAAGCTGCGGACATCGCCGCGGCCAGGCCAAATTCGCGCATCCTGGTCACTGGCGTGCGTCACTGGTCCACGCCTGAATATACCCGGGTGGTCGTAGACCTGGAACGCGAGGTGGAATTTACCATCGGGCAGGTGGAGAGTCCCGACCGGATCTTTTTCGATCTGAAAAATACCAGCCTGGCCACCATGTTGCGGGGCAAGAGCTACGATGTTGCCGACGGCTTTCTACGCCAGATTCGGCTTGGGCAGTATCGACCGGATGAAACCCGTATTGTGCTGGATGTGAGCGCAGTGTCGGACTATAGCGCCTTTTTTCTGCCGAACCCTCCGCGGCTGATTGTAGACATACGCGGAGAAGCTCCTTCAGCCAAGACCGATGTTCTGGTGGCAGGGAACGCAGCGCCAGCCAAGCAGGCGCCGGCTACTGTAGTTGAGACCGCTGCGGCTAAGGTTCCCCCATCCAAGGTTGAGCCTGCGCCAGCACCGCCTGCCTCCGAGCCCGAGATTCATCAGGCACGGCCCACCCGCAAGGGCCAGCGTTCGCTGGTGCGCGCTCTGGGGCTTAAGATCGGGCGCATTGTGGTGGACGCTGGACACGGCGGTCACGATACTGGGACCGTTGCTTCCAACGGCCTGCAAGAGAAAGACCTGGTACTGGACGTGGCCCGGCGGCTTGGAAGCATGCTCGAGGAAGAACTCGGCGCCGAAGTGGTGTACACGCGCGACAACGATACGTTTGTCCCTCTGGAGACACGCACAGCGATTGCCAACCAGAAGGAAGCAGACCTGTTTATTTCCATTCATGCCAACTCCAGCCCCCGCCGCGCGACGCGTGGAGTGGAAACTTATTTTCTAAACTTCACCAGTTCGGCGGATGCCCTTGAAGTGGCCGCGCGAGAGAACGCAGTTTCCGAAAAGTCCATTCACGAGCTCCAGGATCTGGTGCAGAAAATCGCGCTCAAGGACAAGATTGAGGAATCCCGAGAGTTCGCGATTGAGGTGCAACGCTCGTTGCATACAGGACTCTATGGCAAAACTCCGGTGCGCGACCGGGGAGTGCGTCAGGCTCCATTCATTGTGCTCATTGGCGCGAACATGCCTTCCATCCTGGCGGAGATTTCATTTGTCAGTAACCCCCTCGATGCCCGCCAGCTCAAGACGCCTGCTCACCGCCAGAAAATTGCCGCTTCCATCTACAAGGGGGTTTCCCGCTACATCAGCGGCCTGAGTGGCTTGAAAGTGGCAGCCAAGTCCGAGGGTGGCGAAGTAGTCTCCGAGCGTCAGTAAATGTAAGAGTCCCTGGCGAGGCCCGCCTTTCTATTTGCGCATCCTTGCAGGAATCCCAAAGATCGAACTTAACCCATCCCACTATAGGTGGAAACTTTCCCGCCGGGACGGTAGTCTAATAAAAGCGTCCTCCTCCTAAAGACCATGACTTTGCGATTGCTGGCGGTATTCTCACTCATTCTCGCGCTGGGCATTCCTGCGGGAGCCGCCGATGCGCCTGCAACCGTATTCCCCTCGGCGTTCTCCGGATATGTGCGGGATGAAGCCGAACGGGTTACATCGCAGTCAGCGGATGCCGACCAGGTATACGCAGAGCTTCTGCGGGAGTACGGATTCGTTTCTTTTCACCAGGCCCGCTATCTCAGAGAGGATCGCAAGCTGGAAATCAAAGGCATCCGCTTCAGGGATGCCAGCGGAGCCTATGGCGCTTTTACCTTCTATAAACAGCCAGAGATGATGACTGAGAAGATTGGCGACCAGGCCAGCTCTGCCAATACCCGGGTTCTGTTCTACCGTGGAAATATTCTGGTGGAAGCCAATCTGGACCGGGTAACAGCGATGTCTGCCGGGGAGCTTCGGGAACTTGCAGAGGCGCTGCCGCTGCCTCCCGGGCCAGAGCGAAATCTTCCGGTGCTACCTTCTTATCTTCCCCGCGACCGTTATGTGCCCAACACCGCAAAATACGTTACCGGGCCAGCAGGTCTGCAAAGCATCGGGGCGCCGGTTCCGCCGGAGCTTGTGAACTTCACGTTGGGAGCAGAAGTCGCTACCGGTCAGTATCACGCCGACTGGGGAGTTGCCACGCTCACGCTGATCTCCTACCCCACGCCACAGATTGCCGGAGAGCGATTGAAGGCTATCGAAGCAGCAATGGCAACCCAGGAGAACAGCCGTTCCCCCAAGATTCGGGTTGCCAGCAAGCGCAGCGGTCCGATCGTGGCTGTGGTTTCAGGCTCTTCTTCTCCGGAAAGCGCCGGAGATCTGCTTGCGCGGGTGAATTTCGATGCAGAGGTGACCTGGAGCGAAGCGGTCCCCACGGGGAAAGATGATCCCCGTAGCCTCATGCTCTCACTGGTGACCCTGACGCTGATCGTTCTGGGCATGGCCCTGGTCGCCGGAGTGGCTTTTGGTGGAGTCCGGCTGCTGGTGAAGAAGTTGTACCCTGACCGGGTGTTCGACCGACAGGACGACATAGAAATCATCCAGCTTAAGCTCCGGTGATGCCCGGATTGCTTCTATTTTCTTCTACTTAGGTGGAATTTTGGGATTGCGGAGGTATTTTTTGCCTGTAGCTCCATACTCGTTAATACTTTGTAAGTAGTTGAAAATTAAGGGATTTAATTTGCAAAAATTTCTTGACACCCCTCTTGCCCGCCTCATAAGATTTCGCCATAAAAGTTTCTGACGGAATCCTCCGTTTGGAACTATTCTCCCTTAAGAAAAGGTCGCCCAAGTTGCCGGGCGGCCTTTTCGTTTCTTCACTTGGCTTCGCTTCATTGCCGATTCTTAATTTCAAGCAAGAGGGTTCAAGCTCTCGTGCGCAAGAAGGGCGAATCAATGCCACGGCAAAAACTTTCGCAGGAATCAAAAAGGTGGGCTGGAGCCGACGATCGGACTTGAACCGATGACCTGACGATTACGAATCGTCTGCTCTACCAACTGAGCTACGTCGGCCCGCTGCATGCGATTCTAAATGTGCGGCTGGTTCCCAGTAAAGAAGCGGCGAGCGGCTGGAAGGCTCCATCAGAAAACCAGAGTTCATCTCCCATTGCACGCTCAGTGCACCTCCAGCAGAGCAGAATTGGAATTTTTCCACCTGTTTCCACTGCTAGTCCGGGTTCTCCACAGCGGAGTTGCCAGTTTGCTATTGCCTGCATGAGGAGTGGTTCTGATAATACGCCTCAAGTAGCTTGAGCAAAGACCACCTGTGGAATCCTTCGGTCGAAGTGACGTATTGCGCATCTTGCGCATCACACCCCGCCAGTTGGCGCAATGGCAGAAGACTGGATTGGTTCCAGTGGCGCAACAGTATTCCTTTTCCGATCTCCTGCAGATGAAAAAGATACGCGACCTGCGCGGCGAGCGGGTGCGT
>JBFXAV010000327.1:0-4288 GCA_050183935.1 Candidatus Korobacteraceae bacterium
TAGGTAATTCAGGTACGCATCAAATCCGATCCGCCCCAGCGCCACCACCACGCGCATGCGTGCTAGTCCATCTAATTCACGGTCGAGAAATGCCGAGCAATGATCAATCTCTGCCGGCAGCGGCTTATTGTCCGGAGGAGCGCAGCGAACCGCCGCCGTAATGTACGCGTCGCGCAGCACCAGGCCATCCTCGCGATGGGTCGCCGTAGGTTGCGATGCAAACCCCGTGCGGTGCAGCACCGGATACATGAAGTTCCCCGAGGAATCTCCGGTAAACGGGCGCCCCGTGCGGTTCGATCCATGCGCTCCAGGCGCTAGTCCCAGGATCAGCACGCGTGCTAGTGGATCGCCGAATCCCGGCACCGGCTTGCCCCAGTACTCCCACTCAAGATAGGCCCGGCGCTTCTCCGTCGAAATCTTGCGGCAGTGCTCCACCAGCCGTGGACACCGCGTGCAAGCCGCAACCTCACGGTTGAGTTGACGCAGCCATGACGGCCCAGGAATCAGCTTGGACGTTGCAGCGGACACGTTACGAAAACACTCCTTCATGAAATATAAACAACCGGTGGCGCAGCCCTTCAAGTCTGAGAGCAAAAGCTACTCAATGCCTTTCACTCCCGGGGAGCCGAGCGACGAAAGGAATGAGTGCGAGTCGAAGGATTCATCTGTTCGCGGTTGTTTGTCTTACGAAGAAAAGTTCAGGTCTGAGGGCTTGACACAACCTCAACGCGAAGGGAAAGGAGCCCGCTGGCCTTCCACGGAATAAACGCAGCTTACTAGTTGGGCGAGCCGCGCGGTATTCACGGGCGGCTCCGGCTGAACGTTGGAGCTCAAGCGCGCCTGCGGCACTTCAACGTACTCAGGCATATTTCTAGGCGGTGCTTTGGGCTCGGACGCGAAGATCGTCCGGTTCTGCCGTGCAAAGCAGCTATGGCAGCGAACCGGTCTCAACAGAAACACGGCCGAGAGGTAGTCGAACAGCTTCCTTCGGCGCGACTGGTACATTTTCTGACTGCGGCACTGGCGGCAACGTAGGGATACCATAATTCAAGAACATAGGATGCAATCCTCATGCCACCGGGCTGTACCCGGCAGCCCGTGACTTTACATGAACATGCCACCACCTTGCGTGGAGTATGTGCAAAAATCTGCGCACAATAGGAAACTCAGGGCTCCTCCATGCCTGCTGTTTTGCAACTGCCACCGCAAGACCACAATTGCTCTGTCGTCATTCAGCATTCTGCCGAATCGCCGAAAAGTCGTATTTTCCCAAGTAAATCGGCTGCGACACCGGAGGCGCTGGTTTGGTGCTGTCCACCGGATACGGCGCTGAGGTCAAAGTCGGAAATCCCCACACATTTCCATTCCTCAAATCCACCACCACTTTGCCAATCACGCTGCGATCCCCTCCAGGACTTCGCAGGGTTGTTGTCCCCGGTTCGATGTAAAAGTGCGGCGCCTCCTCCGGAGCCGCGTTTGCCGCCGGGGGCGAAACCAGCGGACCAAACGCAAGAACGGCAAGCAAAATGGCAATGACAGCAAGAAGCAAATGAAATGTCGTGTCGCGAGTCAAAGCAGCTCCTTTGTGAAGAGGGAAGTATGTCCTACCAAAATCGATGACGACGCGCGTCGTGGGGATACAAAAGAATCCCGTCAAAGATGGTCTGATTAGATAACCGTGTCGGCTCCAGAGCCTCTGAGTAGACTTGGAACGCTCAGAACCAAGGCTCGGAGGAAAGGAGCCGAGCACATGAAGATTGTAGGTTGTGATTTACACACGCGCTACCAGCAGATTGCGATGCTGGACGATGAGACAGGCGAGTTCGGTCGAGCGTCGCCTGGAACACGCCAACGGAGAAGCAAAGGAGTTTTACTCAAAGCTGATCGCTCCAGTGCGGGTGGGGCGGGCGGCGTGCCCCATTCAAGCCTGGTTTTGGCTTGAGAAGGGATGTTTACTGAACTCGCTACCGCTTGCGGTGCCCCCTCGATAAGAGCGCAGGCATGTGAAAGTGGCTATCGCCTCGCGGGAGCCCCCACCGCAGGGTTGTTAGCTCCCCCGAAACCGCTGGTTCCAGCAGGGCCACTTCCAATGGGTTGGCCGAAGCCGTTGGGCTGGTTCGGAGATGCGAGCTGGCCTGCGGGCGTACCAATGCCCGAACTCGAGTTTCCCTGGAAGGTCTTGCCGGTATAAGGGCCGACAATCAGTGCCCCGCTGCCGTTGGGATTGCTGGCATCCATGATGGGGTCATAGACGAAATACCACTCTTTGTACTTGGACTTCTCGTTAAATTCCTTCAGGCCGTCCTTCTCGCTGACGCTGGCCACCCCGATAATGGCTCCACCGCCGAAGGTGGGGCCACTCTGGCTGCTGGATGCCTGTGAGGTAAGCCCTCCCGGGCCTGTACCGCGCCCTCCTTGAGGGCCAGACTGCCCTAAGCCCTGCGGTTGGCTTCCCTGGCCGAAGGCGCCGCCTCCAAGGCCCAAGCCCTGGCCACCTGGGTTCAGGCCGCCCGCGCCTATCTGCTGCCCAACGGCTCCCAGTTGCCCGCCAATAGGCTGCCCAATGCTCTGGCCAATCCCCCCTAACTGTCCGCCCAGTGGCTGTCCGAGCTGCTGCCCGATCCCGCCTCGTCCGCCTGAGGGCTGCCCTAGCTGGCCCGTCGGCTGGCCGAACTGCTGACCTGCCTGGCGGCCTGCCATAAAGGGGACATCCCCAATGCGCAGGGGACGCCACTTACCATCTTCGGCAAACGGGTCTTTGTACAGCCGGCGGATGTAGCGGACGCGATTGGTATCTTCGAGCTGTTCCAGGCTGGTGGGATAAGTGCCGTTTTTCTTAACGAAATTCCGGATGGCGCGCGCGTACTGCGCACCGCGATGGATCATTTCTTCTTCGCGGTCGCGTTGCAGTTGCTGGGCGACCCGAGGGGCGGTGGACAGCACAGCGAAAGCCAGTATGGTGACAAACAAGCCGAGCACCAGCAGCATGTAGCCCTGCTGGGAATCATGTTGTCGTGTGCGCTGGAATTTGCAGGACCGCATGAAAAAACTCATTGCCGCAAAATCTCTTGCCGAGAAACCTTCGCGACGCCACAAGCAACGCTATCCCGCCAGCGGCAGGCTCTGCCGCCGGTTGCTCAGCAGATCCTCCACTTCCACGGAACTGGTACCGATGCGGATCACTTTATAGCGCCGGTTCACAATGTCACCTTCGCCGGCGATAAAGACATCCTCGCCGCTAACAAGGAAAACGCGTTTGGGTTCGCCCTCGCTGGTGGCAAAGCCGAAAAACCGCAGGTTAATTGGCGGCGGAGGCGGCGTTGGAGGCGGTCCCTGCGGCTCGGTTCGGGTGACTTCAGGAGGCTTCATGACAGGCGCGACCGGCTCAGGTATCGGCTCGGCCTCCAGGCGAAAGATGTTACGTCCGGAGCCGGTATATGTGGTTTGTTCCGCCGTTGCCAACAGGTCGGTTCGCAGCCGGGGATCGAGACTGGCAAGAAAACTCGTTTCCCCCTCGGGTTGCGGACGGCCGTTGCGGCGTGCCGGACGGCGGGGCGCAGGGCGCGGCGTGCCACTCTGCGCAGTGGGGACGGATGGAACAAGCGTGCCGTTCTTGGCCTTGGAGGCTGCAGGCGCTGGCGCTGTCCCACCACTCATCATGCCCAGAATCATGCGTAGAAACAGCACGATTGCCACCGCGAACAGGGCGATTGCCCCTACGGTCCACTTCGGGTTTTCCGCGCCCAGTTTCATGGTTGTTGCTTGCCGCTAAGAGCCGCTTTTCAAATACGTTTCAACCGCAACCGAAAGTTGTACCTGTCCTTCATCCCGCTCTCCCAGGGTAACGCCGTTGACCACAAAGAAGAGCTTCTGGCGTTCCAGAGCGTTGATGAACTTTACTTCCTGAAGATAGTCCCCGGCGAGAGCGGCCTCAAGCTCCACACGCATCAGGCCTGGAAGCTCCGATTCCGTAGTCTCATACTTGGCATTCAGCAGGCGTGCGCCGCTCTGCGCCGCTACTTCGCCGAGCGCTTGGCTGATCTCCGACATGTTGGCGGGTAGCCGGTTTGCATAGAAGCCTTCGATCTGCTTGCGGGCTTCATCCACCCGCTCCTGGACCTGCTCAGGAGGAACGACGGTCTTAATGCGCGCCTGCACCTGGCTGCGCACCTCTTCAAATTCCTGCTGTCGGGCTGTGCCCGAGCCGCCAAGAGGCGTGAACAGCACAACCAGAGCCGCAAGATTCAGCACCACCAGTGCACCCGCCACCCAGCGCAGGCGCAGGCGC